>NZ_WWIA01000045.1 GCF_009870065.1 Streptomyces sp. SID5785
GTCGAGGCCGAGCAGCAGATCGTCCTCGGTGGTGCGGGCGGTCAGCATGAGCACGGGCAGTTCGCGCTGCTCGGAGCGCAGGACGCGCACGACGTCGAGGCCGTCGGTGCGCGGCATCATCACGTCGAGCACGAGCAGGTCGGGCTCTCTGCGCCGGACCGCCTCGATCGCCTCACGCCCGTCCCGCACGGCGGTGACGGCGTGCCCCTCGCGTTCCAGGTAGCGGCGGATCAGCTCGGCCTGCTTCGCGTCGTCTTCGGCGACCATGACTTCTGCGCACACGCCGTCGATCGTAGACATACGCAGACACGCGCAGGCATGCGCGGGTGAGGCGGCGGGGGCCGGCCCTCATATCCGCTCGCGCCGGCCGTCCGCGCCCGACACCATGGAGGGTCCCGGCGGACGCCGGGGGCGGACGAGGGGACCCGATGACGGCAGCACACGGATTCGCGTACGAGGAACGGGCCGACGGCACGGTCCGCATCACGCACCACCACCGCACGGCGACGGTCCTGCGCGGCAGCCGGGCCGCCCAGTTCGTGCGGGAGGCGGAGAGCGGCGACGCGCAACTGGTGATGGCCCGCTGGACGGGCAACTACCGCAGAGGCAACGAACGCACGGCCCGCAACCATCCGCGCAACGCGGGCTGACGCTCCGTCACAGTGACGCGGTCCTGCTCACGTCCGTGATCCGGCAGACCACCGATCCGTGGGCCTCCCGGAACCCTTGGGCCGTCTCGTGAGCCACCTGATGCGGTGCGAGCCGGTTCGTGGCGACGAACGTGTCCGTGATCCGCTCGCCCTTCGCGTCCACGAACTCGACGCTGACCAGGTAGTCCGAGGTCTTGGAGCTGCGATTGGTGATCTGCACCTCGGCCGTCGGGTAGCTCAGTCCCTCCGACACGGAGCACTTGGTGATCTTGGCGTCCCCTCGCGGTCCGGGGACTGAGGGCGCCGTCCGCTCGTGGCTCGGTGCCTTTCCGGGCGGTGTGTCGTCGCCGCCGCCGAGCACGGAGGCCAGGACGCCGACCACGCCGAGGACGATCACAAGTCCCAGAACGGCGATCAACACGGTCCGGCCTGTGCGGCGCTTGCGCGGAGGTGGGTGCGGTGCCTCCTGCCGGGGCGCGCCGCCCCAGCCGGGAGGGGGTTCTCGCTTGCTCATGTGCGCCCCCAGGTGTGCGTGGCGCCCCGACACCTCAAGGATCTCCCCCGGAGCGTGGGGCCGCATCCGGGCGCAGGGCTCTAGGACGCCCCCGGCCGATCGCCCGGGCCCGAGCGGAGGTCTGCCAGGAGTTCGGCCTGGTTGCTGAGGACTCCGGTGAGGATCGTGCGGGCCACGCGGAGGAGTTCGGCCACGTGGGGAGTGGTCAGGGAGTAGTAGACGTTCGAGCCTTCCTTGCGGGTCACGACCAGGTTGGCCCGGCGCAGGACCGCGAGCTGCTGGGACAGGTGGGCCGGTTCGATGCCGACCTCGGGGAGCATCTCGGCGACCGCGTGTTCGCGCTCGCTCAGGAGCTCGAGGACCCGGATCCGGGCCGGGTGGCCCAGCGTCTTGAAGAACTCGGCCTTGAGTTGGTACAGGGGTGTGCTCATCGCCCGCGCCCCCGGCTGCCGTGCACGCCGCGCCCAGAAATCGTCACCATGGCACCATCTTCGCCTGTCGCCGCCCCGCGCCGGTCCCGGCCCCCGCCGCTCAGGCGGTCCAGCCCTCGGTGCGCCACTCGTGCGGCTCGTCCTCGCCGCCGTGCCGGATCGCGTGGGCGGCGAGCGCGGCGGGCAGGTCGCCGTGGACGGGGATGGCGGGGCCCTCGCCGGGCGGCAGGAGCGCATCGCCGGCCGGGACGGCGGCCAGCGTCATGGCCCGCCCGCACGCGGCGAGCCGGCCCGCGGCCGCAACGACCGCCAGCCGCCCCTCCGCGGACCAGCCGCGCAGCTCGCTCAGGTCGACGACGACGGGCCCGGTGCCGCGCGCCACGACCCAGCCGACCGCGCCGGCGAAGCGGTGCGCGGCCTCGGGGCCGAGATGTCCGGACACGGAGAGGACGCCGAGGCCGTGCTCGACGCGGTAACGCCATTCGATGGTCATCGTCCTCGCCCACTCCCTC
>NZ_WWIA01000445.1 GCF_009870065.1 Streptomyces sp. SID5785
CGCGGGGAACTGCGCGACCAGCCCCCACCGAACCCGCACCCGGCGACGAACCGGACCGGCCGAGCCGGAAGCCGGATCAGCCCAGCCGCTCGCCCGCGGCGATCCGCACACCCCGGGCCCAGTCGGCAGCCGCCATCGGCTTCTTGCCCTGTGCCTGCACCCAGAGCAGCTCGACCGCGCTCGACCCCGTCCCGACGTACAGGTTCTTCTTGCCGACGCCCAGCTCGCCCGGAGCGAGATCCGTCCGCTCGGGGGCGAGCGCGGCCGACCGCACCTTGAGCCGCTCCCCGCGGAACTCGGTCCACGCCCCCGGCGCAGGTGTGCACCCCCGCACGACGCGGTCGACCCGCAGCGCGGGCGCCGCCCAGTCGATCCGGGCGTCGTCGACGGTGATCTTCGGTGCGAGCGAGATGCCGTCGGCGGGCTGCGGGACGGCGGTCAGGGTGCCGTCCTCGATGCCGTCCATCGTCGCGGCGAGCAGCCCGGAGCCGGCGAAGGCGAGCCGGGTCAGCAGGTCACCGCTGGTGTCGCCGGGGCGGACCGCCTCGGTCACCGTGCCGTAGACCGGGCCCGAGTCGAGCCCCTCCTCGATGAGGAAGGTGGAGGCGCCGGTGATCTCGTCGCCGGCCATGACCGCGTGCTGCACCGGGGCGGCGCCGCGCCAGGCGGGCAGCAGCGAGAAGTGCAGGTTCACCCAGCCGCGGGCCGGTACGTCGAGCGCGGCCCTGGGCAGCAGCGCACCGTAGGCGACGACGGGGCAGCAGTCGGGCGCGATCTCGCGCAGGCGGGCCAGGAAGTCCTCGTCCCGGGGCCGGGCCGGCCTGAGCACCTCGATGCCGGCCTCGGCGGCGCGCTCGGCGACCGGGCTCGCGACGAGGTGCCGGCCGCGCCCGGCGGGGGCGTCGGGCCGGGTGACCACCGCGGCCACCTCGTGCCGGTCGGAGGCGATCAGGGCGTCCAGAGCGGGTACGGCGACCTCGGGGGTGCCGGCGAAGACGAGCTTCATCGGTGGCTAACGGCCTCTCGGGGCGGGATCACGGGCGACGCACCAGTCTATGGGCGTGGTGCGGGGGCCGCGCATGGGGCGCACGTCCTGCCGCGCGCCCCGCGCATATGCGGATACGCCGGAACAGCGTGACCCCACACCCGTATGGCGCGTTGGTCAAGAAAGAGTTGACCAAACCACGGGCCGGGATCGCTCGCGATCGACCGGTGAGTCGCCTGAGTCGCCGTCCGGCGTGAGCTCGGCCCGATCCTTCTTCATCGCCGGTTCGAGAGGCTTGCACATGGCCGACCACGCAACCCACGACGCCCAGGCACGGGCCAGCCTGCACCTGCTGGTGCGGGACATCGAGCGGGTCCGGCGGCAGGTGGACGCCCTGCGCACCCTCACCGCACAGCTCGGCAACGTCTACCGCCCGCGTCGCTCCGGCCCCTCCACCGGGTTCGTCGTCTACGGCCGTGCGCCCGCGCCGACCGTCCGGCTGGCCCAGGAGCTGCGCGACAGCGTCGAGACCCTGGTGACGGCCGCGGTCGACTTCGACCGCTCGCTGGGCTTCTCGTGGGACGCGGTGGGTTCCGCCCTCGGGGTCACCAAGCAGGCGGTGCACCGGCGTTACGGGGCCCGCAGGGCCGCCGCCCAGGCCGCGGCCGACGCCGAGCGCGCCACGGACACCTCGACGCGGCCGGCGCTGCCGCTCGGCGCGGGGCCGATGCCGTCGGTGCCGGCCGCGCGGTCGATGCCGACGCAGCCGACGGCGGGCAGCGCGGG
>NZ_WWIA01000446.1 GCF_009870065.1 Streptomyces sp. SID5785
GACCGGCGTGCTGGAGGTCGTCGGACAGGACGCTGACCAGCCGCACCCCGAGCGTCACCGGCGGGTCCCAGCGGGTGTCGACGACCTGGTCCAGCGCCGCGTCGTCCAGCGTGCCCAGGTACGCCACGGTCTGCTCGTGCACCGCGTCGTGGTAGTCGCGCAGCAGGTCCCCCGACTCCACCCGCACCTGTCCGACCTGCTTCGGCATGTGCCCGTACCCCGTGTCCGACTGCGGCAGCGGGAGCGCGAGACGCGCGGCCCAGCCCTGCGACGTCCACACCTGTTCGAGATCCGCCGCGTCCGCGACATGGTCGTCCTGCACCCTGGTGAGATGCCAGATCAGCCAGGCGACGGAATTCGCCCCGGCCGTCGGTCTGGCATGAAGATCCGTCACCGAAATTCCGTCGAGAACCGCGTGCACTTCCTCGCGAATTCGTCCGAAGCCGTCGATCAGTACGTCGTGTGAGCGCATGAGGTGCAGTGTTGTCCACCTGCCCGGTTTCGGCCAACGCAGGCCGTGAATATGCCAGGAGACTGGCGCGAAAACTGTGGTGACAGTGCGTTCCGAGTGCCGATACTCGACGGAAGGGACAGTTGAATCCCGCACTGATCAATTGCTCGTCTCGTGCTGATCAATGACGTCAGGCAATGGGGGAGATCGTGCACGACGAATTCCTGTGCCATGTCACCGCTTACGGAATCTGCGGCGGACAGCGCGTGGGGGTCCCCCTCGGCACCTACCGCGCCCCGACCCTGCCGCTGGCCCTGTGGTGGTTACGGGACCGCGCGGCGTGGATCGCCGAGCGCCTCGACCCCCGCCCCGGGCTGCCGCACTTACCCGAGGGCGCTCTCGTCCCGGTGGCCGGTGACACCCCGGACGTGCCCGCCCTGTTGCGCTCCTGGTGCGCCGACGTGGACCGGCAGAGCGGCGCGGCCGAGGAGTTGGCCGACGGCCGGCTGGTCCGCATCACCGCGCACGACGACACCACCGAGTACGAGCTGCTCGCCGAGTCCGTCGACGCGCTCCGCATGGCCAGGGCCGCGCCACGGGTCACATCCTCCGGCAGGACTGCCCTGCCGGTGGCGGGGTAGCAGCACGCTGCGGAAGACTCCCCGACGGGGCCCTCCCGGTGAGAGAGACACGGATGACCGACTACTTCGACGAGGCGCTGCCGGCCAGATGCGGCGGCGCGACGATGGAGCCCCTGCGGAGGGTGACCCACTACTCCGGCGGCACGGGATGCAGCGCGCAGGCCCGCGCCTTCGCCGAGGCCTTTCTGACCCGGCTGCGACAGAAATGGAGCGTGGCACTCGACCGCGTGAGCGCGGGTGACGTGCTGCTCGTGGTGAGCGAACTGATCACCAACGCGGACCGGCACAGCCCCGGCCCCTGCGTCCTCGAACTGGAGGGGACGCCGCGCCAGGTGACCGTGACGGTCTACGACAGCGGCGTCGGCGTGCCGCGCCGCGGTCCGCGCGACCCCGCCCGCGTGGGCGGTCACGGAATGGAGATCGTCGACGCGCTCGCCGAGGTGACGGTGGAACGCGTCCCGGTCGGCAAGCGCGTCAGCGCGGTCCTGACCCTGCGCGCCTGAACGCCCGGACCCGGCCCCGCCGCTGCTCCCCACACGCCTGACCGAGGGCACTTTTGCGCGCCGCGCCGTACCAAATAACCCGTTTGTCTGTTTATCGGCTCTACGGTGCGGTGGTCGGTGTCCGTGTGGGGGGACGTACAACGCGCCCTCGCACGGCGCGGGTTGGGATGTCCATGAGTTCCATGAAGGGAATGAGTCGCCGGGACATGGCGCGCCTCGGCCTCGGAGTCGGCCTCGGCGCCGCCGCCGCGACCACGCTCGCCGGGTGCGGCAGCGGGACGGAGGAACGTTCCCGCCCGCAGGCCGGACCGGGCCGTCACCCCGACCGCCCCGCGGCTCCGGCCAAGAAGGCCCCGCAGCTGATCGGGGACGGCTCGACCTCGTACACCGGGGCCCAGCCGAACCAGCCGGCCGCCCCGGCGCGGCTCGAGCCCGGGCAGACCCCGCCGCAGTTCGTGATCTTCTCCTGGGACGGCGCCGGCGAGGTGGGCAACGGCCTCTTCCCGCGCTTCCTCGACCTGGCCCGCGAGCACGACGCCCACATGACCTTCTTCCTGTCGGGCCTCTACCTCCTGCCCGAGGACAAGAAGCGGCTCTACCGCCCGCCGAACAACCCGGTCGGCGCCTCCGACATCGGCTACCTGACCGACGGCCACCTGAAGGAGACCCTGAAGAACGTCCACCGTGCCTGGACCGACGGCCACGAGATCGGCACGCACTTCAACGGGCACTTCTGCGGCGGCTCCGGCTCCGTCGCCAACTGGA
>NZ_WWIA01000447.1 GCF_009870065.1 Streptomyces sp. SID5785
GAGCGCGCGAAGGCGTTCGGCATCTACGGCGCCATCGCGGGTGCGGGCGGCGCCGTCGGTCTGCTGCTCGGCGGTGTGCTCACGGAGTACCTGGACTGGCGCTGGTGCCTGTACGTGAACCTGCTGTTCGCCGTCGTCGCGATCCTCGGCGGCATGCGGCTGCTGCACGGCGGTCGCCCTGCCGACCGGCCCAAGCTGGATGTTCCCGGCACGATCCTGGTGTCGGTCGGCCTGTTCTGCATCGTCTACGGCTTCTCCAACGCGGAGTCGCACGCCTGGGGCGACGCGCAGACCTGGGGCTTCCTGGTGGTCGGCGCGGTCCTCCTCGTCGCCTTCGCCTGGTGGGAGACGCGGGCCGCTCACCCGCTCCTGCCCGTGCGGGTGGTCCTCGACCGGGACCGCGGAGCCTCGTACCTCGCCATGTTCATCTCCGGCGCCGGTCTGTTCGGTGTGTTCCTCTTCCTGACGTACTACCTCCAGCAGATCCTCGACTACTCGCCCGTGCTCACGGGCGTCGCCTTCCTGCCGATGGTGGGCTGCATGATCTTCTCGTCCGTGGTGGCGACCAACTCGCTGCTGCCACGGCTCGGCCCGAAGCCGCTCGTCCCGCTGGGCATGGCGCTCGCGGCCGGTTCGATGGCCTGGCTGACCGCGCTCGACACCCACAGCAGCTACGCCGCGCACGTCCTGCCCCCGCTGCTCGTCACGGGTGTCGGCCTCGGCCTGGTCTTCGCGACCGCGATGAACCTGGCGACGGCGGGCATCGCCGCGCACGACGCGGGCGTCGCGTCCGCGATGGTCAACACGAGCCAGCAGGTGGGCGGTTCGATCGGCACCGCCCTGCTCAACTCGCTGGCGACGACCGCCGCGGCCAACTATCTCGCGGGCAAGCGCCCGACCCCCGAGGTGCAGGTGAAGGCCGCGATGGAGAGCTACTCGACGGCGTACTGGTGGTCGGCGCTGTTCTTCGCCGTCGGCTTCGTCGTCACGCTCGTGCTGTACCGGCCGGGCCCGCCGAAGTCGCTGTCCGGCGGCGAAGCCGTCCACATGTGACCGTCCGCGGCGCGGCCCGCGTGGGGGCTGTCCCCCACACGGACCGGAGGACATCCTCGTTCCGCCTCTCCCGTCCCGTTCCTAGCGTGGATCACACGACAGGCAAGGACGGCACAGGGAGTCGTGATGATCGAGGCCAGGGGCCTGACCAAACGGTACGGCGAGACCGTCGCCGTGCAGGATCTGAGCTTCCGGGTACGGCCCGGTGGCGTCACGGGCTTCCTCGGGCCCAACGGCTCGGGGAAGTCCACCACGATGCGCATGATCATGGGCCTTGACCGGCCGGACGCCGGACGGGCGACGATCGGCGGGGTCTCCTACGCCGAACTGGCCTGGCCGCTGCGTGAGGTCGGCGCGCTCCTGGAGGCGCGCACCTTCCATCCCGGCCGCAGTGCGCGCAGCCATCTCGCCGCGCTCGCGGCGGGCGGCGGCATTCCGGCCCGGCGGGTGGACACGGTCCTGGAGACCGTCGGGCTGACCTCGGCTGCGGGGCGCAGGGCGGGCTCCTTCTCCCTGGGCATGGCGCAGCGGCTCGGGATCGCGGCGGCGCTGCTCGGCGACCCGGCCGTGCTCCTGTTCGACGAGCCGGTCAACGGCCTCGACCCCGAAGGCGTGCGCTGGATCCGGCGGTTGATGCGCTCGCTGGCCGCCGAGGGCCGTACGGTGCTGCTGTCGAGTC
>NZ_WWIA01000448.1 GCF_009870065.1 Streptomyces sp. SID5785
GCAAGGTGGTGGGCCTGGACGCCGGGGTCATGGAGGACTGGCGGGACCTGCTGGAGCGGGTCGCCGCGGGGCAGCTGCGGGCCCCGGCTCGCGTCCGGTGAGGTCCGGCCGCCGCCGGGACCTGCACGAGCGCCTCACCGACTGTCCGCGAACACCGCACGGTTGACGCGTCGTCAGCACCGGTGCGGTCATGAGACCGTACGCGCATGACGTCAGGCCCTCTGCCCGCGGCGCCGGTCCTGGCCGGCCGGACGGCGCTCGTGACCGGTGCCTCGCGGGGCATCGGCCGTGCGATCGCCGGGGAGCTCGCCCGGGCCGGGGCCCGGCTGTGCGTGACGGCCCGGGACCCGGCCGGGGTGCGGGACACGGTCGCGCGGTTGCGGGCCGGGGGCGCCGAGGCGATCGGCGTCGCGGGCTCCGTGGCCGACCCGGCCCATCTGTGGGAGGTCACCGAACGCACCATGGCCGCGTACGGACGCGTCGACGTCGTGGTGAACAACGCGGCGACGAACCAGCCGTACGGCCCCCTCATGGACGCCGACCCGGACGACTGGCGCACCGCGTTCACCGTGAACGTGGAGGCGCCGCTGCGGCTGGTGCAGTGTGCCTGGCGGGCCTGGATGAGCGAGCACGGCGGCGCCGTCGTCAACGTGTGCACCGAGGGCGCCGGCCATGTCGGCCCGCACGTCGGCGCGTACGGGACCAGCAAGGCGGCGCTGCTGCATCTGACCGCTCAGCTGGCCGGGGAGCTGGGGCCCGGGGTGCGGGTCAACTCGGTCTCCCCCGGCCTGGTGCGCACCGAGATGGCGCGGTTCGTCTGGGAGCGGGCCGAGGAGGGTGTCGCGGCCGGGCTGCCGACCGGACGGATCGGCGAGCCGGACGACGTGGCGCGCGCGGTGCGCTGGCTGGTGTCCGACGAGGCGTCGTGGATCACCGGTGCCGATCTGCTGGTGGACGGCGGCACGCGGGTGCGTGCCGCCTCACCGGGCGGCGATCCGGGCGCGGTGCAGCGGGAGCTGCGTCACCACTTGCCGGGCTCGTAGTCCTTCAGGAAGACGCCGTACAGGTCCTCGCCGGTCTCGCCGCGCACGACCGGGTCGTAGACCCGGGCCGCGCCGTCGACCAGGTCGAGCGGGGCGTGGAAGCCCTCCTCGGCGAGCCGCAGCTTGTCGTAGTGCGGGCGCTCGTCGGTGATCCACCCGGTGTCGACGGAGGTCATCAGGATGCCGTCGGCCTGGAACATCTCCTGGGCGCTGGTGCGCGTGACCATGTTCATCGCGGCCTTGGCGGCGTTGGTGTTCGGGTGGCCCGCGCCCTTGTAGCCGCGGCCGAAGACGCCCTCCATCGCCGACACGTTGACCACGTAGGCCCGGCCGCTGGCGGCCTTCTTCGCGGCCTCGGCCATCGCGGGGCGGAGCTTGCTGATGAGGATGAACGGCGCCGTGTAGTTGCACAGCTGGGTCTCGAGCAGTTCCACCGGGGAGATCTGCTCGATGGTCTGCACCCACGTGTTGGAGTCGACGACGTCCGGCACGAGGCCGCCCGCGTCGATGGCGGTGCCCGCCAGGTGGCGCTCCACGCTCGCGTTGCCCGCGACGAGCGCGAGGTCGGCGACCTGCTGGGCGTCGACGCCGCTGCTGCTGCCCAGCGGCAGGGCGGCGATGCCGTCGACGGCTCCGG
>NZ_WWIA01000449.1 GCF_009870065.1 Streptomyces sp. SID5785
GCGGCGTCGTGGGTGTTGCGCAGTTCCCCGCGCCCCTGGTGGGTGGGGGTGAGGTTTGTGGGTCGGGTGTGGCGGCGTGGTGGGGTTGCGCAGTTCCCCGCGCCTCTGGGGGACCGCATTCTGTGGCGGGGGGTCAGAGTGGGGGGTGGGATCTGAGGGACTCGATCGCTGTGCGGGCCGCTGTGCCGATGGCCGCGTCGGCTCGGGGGAGGGTGGCGTCCGCTCGGGCCGCGCGGGTGAAGACCACCGCGGTGTACGTGCTGCCGTCGGGGAGTTCGACGACCCCGGCCTCGTGCCGCAGCGCCCCGAGCGTGCCCGTCTTGCCGGACACCCGGACGTCGTCGTACGGGAATCCGGAGGCGAGCCGGTGGCGCCACGGCTGACGGGACATCACCTCGCGCATGAAGGCACAGTGCGCGGGTGACGCGGCGCGGTCCGTCCAGATCGCGTGCAGCAGCCGCGCGATGTCGGCGGGCGTCGAGGACGACGTGTGCGCCGGGTCGTAGACGTCCTCGGGCGCGGCCGTGTCGTTGCTGGCGATGTGCCGCATCGCCGCGGACAGCGAACCGGTACCGGTCTCGGCGACGAGCCGGTCCCAGGTGTGGGCGACGCCGCCGTGCACGTGGGTGTCGGGCAGGCCGAGGGCGCGGCACGTCTGCGCCACGGCCGCGGGACCGACCGCCCGCAGCACCGCGTCCGCCGCCGTGTTGTCCGACACCGTCATCATCAGCACGACCAGGTCGCGCAGCGACATCGTCACCGGGTCGGCCAGGACCGAGATGCCCGTCGGGCCGGCCACCCGCTGCGACGGGTCCAGGGTCACCGCCCGGCGCGGGTCGAGGACTCCCGCGTCCACCTGCCGCCAGAAGGCCGCCATCAGCGGCACCTTGTAGACGGACGCGATCGGCACGCGCTCGTCCGGGCCCAGGGTCACCGCGGCCTCCGGCCGCCGCACGTCCGCGACGTGCACGAGTCCGCTCACTCCCGCGTCGGCGAACAGCTCGCGCAGCGCCCGTCGCACGTCGCCGTGACGGCGTTCCGTCCCGCTCACCGCTGCGCCTCCCGGGCCAGCGCGTCCACCAGGAGCCCGGCCGTCCCGGCCGACTGCTCGGCGGCCGGGCCGCGCGCATCCCACACCACCCGCAAGCGCAGCGGCAGCGGCGGATCGGTGGCCGGCCGGCGGGTGACGCCGGAGGCGGCCAGCGTCGGGTCGGCCGTGACGAGGACCGCCTGCCCGGCGGCGACGAGCGCGAGCCCCGCCCGCTCGTCGGAGATCACGACCGTGTCGACCGTGCGGCCCCGGCTGGCCAGGGTGTCCACGAACAGGTCATGGGCGGCGGGCGCCTCCTCCCGGGGCCGCACCGCGACCGGCAGCCGGCGCCCGGGACCGCCGCGCGGCTCGACGGGCGTCAGGACCCAGCTGGGCACCAGCACCACCGGGCCCGCGGCGAGCCCGTCGAGCACCGCCGGGTGCCGGACGACCGCCACGTCGAGCCGGCCCGCGCCGAGTTCGGCGAGCAGCGTCGTCGTCGGCGCCGTGGAGA
>NZ_WWIA01000450.1 GCF_009870065.1 Streptomyces sp. SID5785
CGAGCCGGCCGAGCAGCCCGGGAGTCGTCCAGTCGAGGATCGCCCACAGCTCGGACAGGTTGTTCTCCACCGGGGTGCCGGTGAGGGCCACGCGCGCGCGGGCGCCGATGGTGCGCAGTTCCTTGGCGGTCGCCGAGTACGGGTTCTTGACGTGCTGTGCCTCGTCGGCGACGACCATGCCCCAGCGCGGGGCGCCGAGCGCCGCCGCGTCCAGCCGCATCGTGCCGTAGGTGGTGAGGACGAACTCGCCCTGCGCCAGGTCCTCCAGGGAGCGGCGCGCCCCGTGGAAGCGGCGCACCGGGGTGCCGGGGGCGAAGCGCTCGATCTCGCGCTGCCAGTTACCCATGAGGGAGGTCGGACACACCACCAGGGTCGGACCGGCCGACTCCGGTGCGGCCTGCCGGTGCAGGTGCAGCGAGATGAGCGTGATCGTCTTGCCGAGGCCCATGTCGTCGGCGAGACAGGCGCCGAGACCCAGGGACGTCATCCGGGCCAGCCAGTTGAGACCGCGCAGCTGGTAATCGCGCAGTTCGGCGTCGAGGCCGGCAGGGCTGCCCACCGGCTCCATGCCCTCCGGGTCCGCGAGACGGTCCCTGAGCTCCGCCAGCCAGCCCGTGGGCCGCACCTCGACCTGGCGGCCGTCGAGCTCGGTGGAGCCCGTCAGAACGGCGCTGAGCGCGTCGACGGGCGTCACCTTGCGGTCCTGGTGGGCGCGGGCGCGCAGCGCCTCCGCCGGATCGACCAGGACCCACTGGTCGCGCAGGCGCACGACCGGACGGTTCGACTCCGCGAGCCGGTCGAGCTCCGCGCGGCTCAACTCCACGTCCCCGACGGCGAACCGCCAGTCGAAGGCCAGCAGCGCGTCCGCGGAGAGGAACGACGGTGTGCCCGAGGCGAGCCCGTCCGGGCCGTCCTCCTCGGGTGGTCCGACGACCGCGCGGGCGGTGAACCGACGGGCCGCCTCCTTGGGCCAGTGCACCTCGGTCCCGGCCGCGGCCAGGGCCCGCGCGCCCGCTCCGAGCAGGTCGGTGACCTCCTCGTCCGCCAGCTCCAGCGCGTCCGGCACGCTGGCCGACAGCAGGGGGGCCAGCGGCGGCCACGCGCGCGCCGCGCGACGCAGGGCGAGCAGCGCGTCCATGCGCGCCCGCGCGCCGAACGCGCGCCCGGTCGGCCCCGATCCGGCCCAGACGTCGGCCGCGTCCGCGACCAGGGACGGGTCGCTGACGCTGTGGATCTGGAGCACGGCGCGGAAGGCCGGCGGCCCGTCGCCGTCGGCGAGGTCCGCGTCGGTGATCCGGGCGAGTCCCGGCAGCTCCACCCGCAGCGAGATCCGCACGCCCGCGTCGTGTCCGGCCGCGACGTCCGCGGCCCAGGGGCGCAGTTCGGGCGAGGGGCGCGGCGCCCGCGCGGCGAACAAGGGTGACCCGGCGGCCAGCGGGGCGGCGGGGGAGCGCGGGAGCGTGTCGGCGACGGCGTCCAGGAAGGCGCGCAGCAGGGGCTCGGGGGCGTGCAGGCGGGGCGGGCCCGGTGCGCCGAGCGGCACGGCGTGGGCCTCGGGCGGCATCGCGGCGGTCAGATCACGCAGCCGGGCGAGGTCCTCGGTGCGCAGCGGACCGGCCCGCCAGGCGTCGTGTCCCGCCGCGCTCAGACCGGGCAGCAGCAGGCCGCGGGCCGCGAGTTGGAGGGCGAACAGCGCGGCGGCGCCCCAGAAGGCCGTCGTCGGGTCGGGGCTCCCCGTGCTGCGCGCGCGGGTCAGCACGGGCAGCGCGGCCCGTACCGGCAGGGTGGCCGCCGGTACGGTGACGAGCCCGACGCTGCCGTCGTCGCCCGGCAGCGCGAGGGGCAGCTCGGTCCGGGTGCCGCCCTGCGGCACCGCGGGCTCCGTGCCGTCGGGGCGCCAGAACGCGACGGTCGAGGTGCGGGCCGGGTCGGCGGGGACGAACACCGTGCAGCACCGGGCGAGTTCGGCGGTCTCGTCCGGTGTGGGGGCGTGATGCGTGAGCTCTGAGATGGCGACTTCCTCGTATCAATCAAATTTGACTACGCGGCCTGGAGGCGGCCGAGGGTACACCGCAAACCGGGGCGGACGGGTGCGTTCCTTCCGTGAGCTGGATCACTCAGGGGGTCAGCACACCCTTAAGGGTGTGGCCAGCACCCCTGTGGCGGCGGGTAGCCCCCCTACCGCACTCGGGTGGTGGCGTCATGGCCCGCGGCAGGTCCCGAAACCTACGTTTCTCGAAGGCCGGGCGACGCGTAGCCCGCCGCGTCGACCTCACCCGCCCAGAGACCGGAGACCTGCCATGTCCACGGCCGTCGGAACCCTCCCCGCACCCGTACCTGCACCAGGAAGCAGCGCACGGCGGCTCCCGCCCGAGAACGGCAGCGAGTTCACCCCCCTCCTGCGGGACGCCAAGGGCCAGGGCCTCCTTGACCGGCGCACCGGATGGTACGTGCGCACCATCACCGTCAACGCGCTCTGCCTCGCCGGGGTGGTGGCCGGCCTGGTGGTGGCCGGAGGCTCGTGGTGGGCGCTGGCGCTCGCCCCGGTACTGGCCGTCCTGGGGGCGCGCACGGCGTTCATCGGGCACGACGCCGGGCACGCCCAGATCACGGCCAATCGCTCGGTGAGCCGCGCCGTCGGCCTCGTCCACGGCAACCTGCTGCTGGGCATGAGCTACGCCTGGTGGAACGACAAGCACAACCGCCACCACGCCAACCCCAACCACATCGAGAAGGACCCCGACGTCGCCGCGGACGTGCTGGTCTTCACCAGCAAGCAGGCCGCCACGCGCGCGGGATTCCGCGGCTGGCTCACCCGGCACCAGGCGTGGCTGTTCTTCCCGCTCACCCTCCTGGAAGGCCTGGCGCTGAAGCTGTCCGGGTTCAAGGACCTGCGCCGGCAGTCGGGGCGCGAGCGCCTCGTCGAGGGTGCCCTCCTCACCGCCCACGTCGTCGGCTACGTCGCGCTGCTGCTGACCACGATGCCGCTCGGTCACGCACTCGCGTTCGCCGCACTGCACCAGGCGCTGTTCGGCCTCCACCTGGGCATGGCCTTCGCCCCCAACCACAAGGGCATGGAGATGCCCGACCCGGACGGCGACAAGTGGGGCCACCTGCGCCGCCAGGTCCTCACGTCGCGCAACATCAAGGGCGGCGTCCTCACCGACTGGTTCCTCGGCGGACTCAACTACCAGATCGAGCACCACCTCTTCCCCAGCATGCCCCGGCCCCACCTGCGCCTGGTCCAGCCGATGGTCAAGGCGCACTGCCGCGACCTGGGCATCCCCTTCACCGAGACCGGCCTCGTCGACTCCTACCGGCAGGCGCTGCGCCACATGTACGAGGTCGGTGAGCCCCTGCGGGCCGACATCTGAGACCCCGAGACGCCTCCGGGCCGGGATCAGGGTCGGATCAGGGGCGCACACTGGAACCGTGGACGCCGCGGGCCCGTTTCTACAGCAGAGGCGGGCCCGCTCCACTCAGCCGAGGGCGAGCCGCCCCCGAAGGAGGCCACAGACATGTCGAAGAACGCGAAGATCGCAGCGGGAGGCGTGGCGGCCGGGATCATCCTGCTGATCTGGCTGCCCTGGTGGGCCGCCCTGCTCATCGTCCTCGGCGTGCCCGCCGCGGCGTACCTGACCCTCGACCCCTCGCAGCGCCGCCGGCTGCGCCGTGTCTCCCGCAAGGAGCTCGGACGCTAGCGGCCGGGCGGCGCTCGCGGTTCCGGGGGCGTCCCCCGCGGCGCGTGCGGTTCCGGGAGCGTCCGGCGGACGCCCTTGCCGCCGCACGCGCCGTCTGTCGCACGCCTACGGGGCCGTGACCGAGCACGTCCGCACCACGTCACCGGCGGCGGGCCGGGCCACGACATGGTCCGCGGGCGGCTCCGAACCCCGCTCCACCCACCGCGTGAGGACGTCGAAGGCATCGCGGTAGCAGGGCAGGATCGGCCGCAGCCGGTCCGGGTACGTGTCGTACAGCCCGTCGGTGTGGGTGCCGTCCTCGACGGTGTAGGTGCGGTGCAGGGGGCCGCGCCGGCTGTCCCGCACCATCCCCGCGTAGACGTCCGCGTCCGTCGCGATGGGCAACAGCGTGTCCAGGTCGCCCTGGAGCGTGATCAGCGGCTTCCCGATCCGCCCGGTGAGCGCGACGCGGGCGACGGCCCGGCGCACCGAGGCGGGCCGGTCCGCGTACCGGTAGGCGGCGTCGGACGCGCACGGCGCCAGCAGCTCCCCGGTGGTGGATCCGGCGGACGCCCCGGGGCAGTCCGGGTCGTAGCCGGGATCGAAGGCGGCGCGGTACACCTTCTGCGTGAGCCCCCAGTACGCCGACTGGTGGTAGGGCCACAGGAACTCGGAACCCCGCGCGAATCCCGCCGCGTACATGTCGTCCGCGTCGGCGGTCCCGCGTCCGTACGCGACCGCCGTCGGCAGCGAGGTCAGCAGGCCCGTCCCGTCGGCCTTCCACAGAACGCCCTCCCAGTCGACACCTCCGTCGTACAGTTCCGGTCGGTTCTCCAGCTGCCAGCGCGTGAGATAACCCGCGTTGGAGACGCCGGTCATGTACGTGCGGCGGGGGGTGTGGCCGTAGTGCTGGGCGACGACCCGCCGCGCCGCGCGGGTCAGCTGTGTGGTGCGGGCGTTCCACTCCGCGACGGGATCACCGGGGCGCTTGCCGTCCCGGTAGAAGTCGGCGCCCGTGTTCCCCTTGTCGGTCGCCGCGTAGGCGTAGCCCTGGGCGAGCACCCGGTCGGAGATGGCGATGTCGGTGGAGTACTGCTTGCGGTTGCCGGGGGCGCCCGTGACGACGAGGCCCCCGTTCCAGTGGTCGGGCAGCCGGATCACGAACTGGGCGTCGTGGTTCCAGCCGTGCGTGGTGTTCGTGCGCGAGCTGTCCGGGAAGTAGCCGTCGATCTGCAGACCCGGCACGCCGGACGGCACCCGGGTCCCCTTGGCGGTCAGCCCGGCCTGGTCGGCGGTGTCGGTGTAGCGCGTGCCCGCCAGTGCGGTGGTCGTCAGGTCCGGCAGGCAGGCCTGCTGCTCCAGCGCGGCGCCGGGCACGTGGGTGCGCTCCCGGTGGGCGCAGTGTGCGTCCGGGGCGGACGCCGCGCCGAAGGCCTGGGGCCCAGAAGCGGCCAGCGCCACGAGGACGGTGGCCAACAGGGGGACGGATCTGGGCGTGCGCATGGAGGGGCCTCCTTCTCGACACGGGAAGAGGCCCCATCGTGAAGGCGCCGCACGCCCACAACCATGGGGCGGGGCCACATGCGAGCTCTGACCCGTATGTGGCCCCGTATGTGGCCCCGTATGTGGCCCCGATGGTGCTCCGATGCCGTGAGCGCCTCAGACCGGGCGGACCGCCATCTTGTCGAGCGCCTCCAGCAGGCTGGGCAGTTCGGCGCCCCGGCCGACCGGCAGCACCTCGCCCGGCTCGTCGTCGAGCAGAATGAACGCGATGTCGTCCGTGCGCGCCACCATCGACCAGCCCGGCCCGTCCGCGCGCAGCGTCCGGGCGTCCCCCGAGGCGAACGCGGACCGCACCCGGCCCAGCGGCGGGGGCGTGTCGACGTAGCCCCGGGCCTGCTCCAGGACGCGCTGGACGCCCTCGTGGCCGCTCGCCACGTCCTCCGGCCCCTCGCCGGAGGCCTCGTCCGCCGCGGCGGCTCCGCCGCCGTCCGGGGTGGCTCCACCGCCGGTCGTGTCGGCGAACTGGTCGTCGTCGATCTGGTCCCGCCAGGCGGCCCACTGGAGCGCGATCTCGTCGGCTCCCAGCCTGCGTTGGGCCGGGCCCCAGGTCTCCGTGTCCGGAGGCGTCAGCGGAGCGTTGTCGCCGTCCTCGGGGTCGGGCTCCGGGTCGTGGGGCGCCGGCACGCCCGGCGCGGCGACGGCCAGCGCGAGCGGCCAGCCAGGGAGCGCCGCGACCATGCTGTCCTCGTCGGGGGACAGCTCGTACTCCATGCCGCAGTCCCAGGACGCGATGGCCACCGCGACCAGTGACACGTCGTCGACCACGACCGTCCAGCGCGCGCCCTCGCCGTCCTGCCCGAGCACCAGGCCGTAGCCGTCGGCCAGCGGTGCCAGACCCAGTGCGGCACACGCCTCCGGGTAGTCGTCGCCGAGCACACTGGGGAACTTCGCGGGCGTCAACAAGATCGCCGTGAGTACGTACAGCGCGTCGTCCCCGGCGGCGACGGCGTCGTCCGTCCCGGCCATGCCAGCCTCCCCTGAGCTTTGGTTGTCCGGCGTGACCTTAGCCAGTCTCCGACGATGCCGTACAGGGGCGATGACCAGGAAATTCTCCGCAGGCGGCGGCGGGTGGTCCCGTGGTGGACAGCATGTTCACATCTCGTGCGCACTTTGTGCACCTCCCGTGCCGGACCGCTCCGCGGCGGGCGAGCGGCGGGAGGTGTGGTGGGGCGCGGCGGCGTTCGTCCGGCGGGGGCGCTGCCGGTGGCCGGGGTCAGGCGGCCGGCAGGCCGAGGAGGCTGCGTGCCACGTCGCGCGGTGTCACGTCGCGTTCCCGCGCGAGGGCGACGATCGCTCGCTGCGCGAGTTCGTCCACGCCGAAGGCCAGCGCGCCGGGATCGACCCAGCCGGACGCCTCGTCGGCCCGCTGCTGGTCGCCCTCCGCGCGCGCCGCGACGTAGACGGCCGCTGCCTCGAACAGGTTGTGCCGACGCCGCTCGCCGGAGCGTTCCCGGACCGCCTGCGACGCCTTCTCCTCGTGCCGGGTGTTGCCGGTGCGCCAGGTCTGCCATGACGTGCGGACTCTGCCGAGCATGTGTACCACCGTCCCTGCCGGGCGCCACGAGCCGTCGTGGGACGTGACGTCTCGCAACTGGCTCCGCACGGCGCGGAGTTGACGTCATGGTGACAGACGCGGCCGCGAGGAGCGCCGGTGCGGAGCGGCCGTGTCAGCGTGCTTCCAGCTGAGCCAGCGTCGTGCGCAGCCATTCCAGTTCGGTGCGGCTGGTCGCGCGCGCGATGGTGAGCACGCCGCGGCGGAACGGGTCGGTGAGGTCCTCGGCCCGCAGCGCCCGCTCGCCGTCGTAGAAGAAGCTCGCGGGCTCTTCCAGGAATGCCAGTCTGCGCCGCAGGACCGCGGACTGGGCGGCCGCGTCGTCGAGGTGGCGCAGGAACGCGAGCACCGTGAACCACCGGTTCTCGTCGGTGACGTCCTGCCGTGCCGGGTCCTCGAGCCTCCTGTGCAGCTCCGCACGCCCGGCCTCGGTGAGGCTGAGGACCTGACGCGGTGCGGCCGCGGCCCCGGGCCGGGTTTCGCGCACCAGGAGTCCTGCCTTCTCCAGGCGTTTGATCGCCGGGTAGAGGGTGCTCTCCGCGACGGGCCGGACGTGGCCGGTCAGGGCGGTGATGTGCTTGCGCAGTTCGTAGCCGTGCAGCGGGGTGTCGTGGAGAAATCCGAGGATGGCGAGCTCGAGCATGCCCTCATCTTCGCGTACGGCGTGTGGGTGGCGTCGCAAGGCGGCCGGATACTTCGATTCCGTAGTACCTCGGTGACGTAGTATGGTGCTGAGGAGAGTGCGCCACCGCACGGTCGGCCGACGGTGCGGCGACGGGAATCGAAGGGGTGTGCGGATGCGGCAGGCAGGATTCGACGGGCGGGGGAGCTGTGTGCGCTGGACCGAGGTGGCCGGTCGGGAGCCCGCGCGCGTCTATGTCCACGGGCTCGGGGCGGCGTCCACCGTGTACCACGCTCACATCGCCGCCCGCCCCGAACTGGCGGGACGCCGCTCGCTGTTCGTGGACTTGCCGGGCCACGGCATCAGTGACCGGCCGCACGACTTCGCGTACACGCTGGAGGACCACGCGGACGCGCTCGCAGCGGCGCTCGACGAGGCCGCGGTGCGCGGTGCCGAGGTGATCGGGCACAGCATGGGCGGCGCCGTGGCCATCGTGCTCGCGCACCGGCGCCCCGAGCTGGTCGCACGCCTCGTGCTCGCAGAGGGAAACCTCGACCCGCATCCGCCCGCCGGTGCGGGCAGCAGCGGGATCTCTTCCTACGAGGAGGACGCGTTCGTCACCGGAGGGGGCCACGCGCGCGTGCTGGCGGACGTCGGACCCACGTGGGCGGCGACCATGCGCCTCGCCGACCCGCTCGCCCTGCATCGCAGCGCCTGCGGCCTGGTGCGCGGCACCGAGCCCACGATGCGCCGGATGCTCGAGGACCTGCCGGTCGAGCGGGTCTACCTCCAGGGCGCGCTGAGCGGCGAACTGGCGGGCGCCGAAGCCCTTTCGGCGGCCGGGGTCGACGTCGTGGAGGTGCCCGGCGCCGGGCACAACGTCATGTTCGACGCGCCCGACGCCTTCGCCGCCGCCGTGCGTGGGTGACGGTGCGCGGCAGCAGCCTGGTGCGAGCCTTCAGGGGCGCTCGCCGCGCCGGACTCACCCCTCCCGGACCGCCAGCGCGAGGAATCGGGCGTCCTCGTCGACGTACGAGGTCAGGCGCCAGCCCGCGGCGGCCAGGAGCGGGCGCAACTGCGGCTCGGCTCTGAGGTCGTCCGGGGTGAGCTCGCGGCCGTGGCGCGCGGCGAGCGCGGCACGGCCGACGGGGTGGAAGAGCGCCAGCAGTCCGCCCGGCCGCACCACACGGGCCAGCTCGCCCAAGTCCCGCTGTGGCACGGCGAGATGGGAGATGAGTCCCGCGCCGAACACGGCGTCGAGCGACCCGGAGCGCACCGGCAGCGACGACACGTCCGCGCGCAGCAGGCTGCCGTCCCGGTCACGCCCCGCGCGCACCGCCGCGTCGATCATCTCCGGCGTCAGGTCCGCGCCCAGCACCACGCCGGACCGGCCCACGGCCGTGCGCAGCGCCGGCAGGGCCCGGCCGGTGCCGCAGCCCGCGTCCAGCACGCGGCTGCCGGGGCGCAGGCCCAGCGCCGCCACCGCCTCGGCATAGGCCGGACCGTCGTCCGGGAAGCGTGCGTCCCAGTCGGCGGCCCGAACCGCGAAGAACTCCTGTACGCGCGTCCGGTCGTCGTTCATGTGATCCATCATGACGCAGGGCACCGACAGCCGGGATTCCACGAACGAGGGACCGTCTGATCGAAAGGTCCGGATCCGGGCCGAAAGATCGGATGCACGTGCGGTGCACACGTTCGACCCCGACGCGATCGTTCCGTACCGCATCTCTGTCATATTCCAACAGCTTTCGAAATGCGCCCCAGTTGTGCGCCCCCGCCGCGACTAGCGTCCCGGGGCCATGGGACACCTGGACCACGCAGCCTTCGGCTGGCTGACCCCCGTGCTGTCGTACCTCATGGCCTGCATCGGCGCCGCGCTCGGCCTGCGCTGCACCGTGCGCGCCCTGGCCACCACGGGACGCGCACGCCGCAACTGGCTCCTCACCGCAGCCTCCGCCATCGGAACCGGCATCTGGACGATGCACTTCGTCGCCATGCTCGGCTTCAGCGTCAGCGGCACCGAGATCCGCTACAACGTGCCGCTCACCATCCTCAGCCTCCTGGTCGCCGTGACGGTCGTCGGAGCCGGCGTCTTCGCCGTCGGCTACAGCCGCGACCGCAACCGCGCCCTGGCGCTCGGCGGCCTCACCACCGGAGTGGGCGTCGCGAGCATGCACTACATGGGCATGGCCGCGCTGCGCCTGCACGGACAGGTCAGCTTCGACCCCCTCCTCGTCGCGCTCTCCGTGGTGATCGCCGTCGTCGCGGCGACCGCCGCGCTGTGGGCCGGCCTGAACATCAAGTCCCCGGCGGCCGTGGCCGTCGCCTGCCTCGTCATGGGCGGCGCGGTGAGCAGCATGCACTACACCGGGATGATGGCCGTCAGCGTGAAGGTGACGCCGTCCACAGCGGTCCTTCCCGGCGCCACCGCGATGCAGTTCATCTTCCCGCTCGCCGTGGGACTCGGCTCCTACCTCTTCCTGACCTCGGCGTTCGTCGCCCTGTCCCCGACCGCCGACGAGCGGCAGGCCTCCGCGGCCGCCCAACGCCCCCTGGAGAGCCTGGTCCGCTGACGGGCCACCTCCGCGCGACCCCGGATGCCGGACATCGGTCCGCCGCAGGACCGCTCGTGCCGAACCGTCCCACCACCCGATCGAGGAGGCCATGCGCCCGCCCCGCCGAACGCCCCAGCCCGGCTCGCC
>NZ_WWIA01000451.1 GCF_009870065.1 Streptomyces sp. SID5785
CTCGGCATCGGCGCCGATCTCGGCGCGTGGAGCGACGGGCAGCGCGCCGAGGCGGCGGAGTGGGTCGCCCGGTACAAGGACGTCCGCGACATCGTGCACCACGGCGAGACCCACCTGCTCAACTCCCCGGACGACCCGACCTGCGGCGTCCAGTCGATCGCGCCCGACGGCTCACGCGTCGTGGTCGGCGCCCTGCACACCGGCCGCCTCGACGGGGCCCCACTGGTGCCCGGCCGCCCGGACCGGCTGCGCCTGCGCGGCATCGACCCCGCCGCCCGCTACCGGGACGAGGCCGCCGGCACCGAGTACAGCGGCGCGTACCTGCGACACACGGGGCTCGGCTTCCCCTGGACCACGGACCACGACGCCGAGCTGGTCGTCCTGCGCCGCCTGTGAGCGAGGCGGCTCAGGGCGTCGTGGCCAGCACGGCCGCGAGGCCCGCGCGCAGATCCGCGACGAAGTCCCCGGGAACCTCGAGGGACGGGAAGTGGCCGCCCGCCGCGGGCGTCTGCCACCGGACGATGCGCCGGTACCGCTGCTCGGCCCAGGGGCGCGGGCACTTCTCGATGTCGCGGGGATACACGGTGACGGCGGCCGGCACGTCGACCCTCAGCTCCGGGTCGAGCGACAGGTGGCTCTCGTGGTAGATCCGTGCCGCCGAGGCTCCGCTCCGGGTCAGCCAGTACAGCGTGACGTCGTCCAGGATCCGGTCCCGCGAGATCGTCTCGAAGGGGCTGTCCCGGGTGTCGCTCCACTCCGCGAACTTGTCGAGGATCCAGGCGAGCAGCCCGACCGGTGAGTCGACGAGCGCGTAACCGATGGTCTGCGGCCGGGTCGCCTGCTGTTTCGCGTAGGCCGCCCGGCCGTCCCAGAAGTCCCGGGTCTCCTCGGCCCAGGCGCGCTCGGCGGGCGTCAGCCCGTCCAGCGGAAGTCCGGGCGGTGCCTGCGCCAACGTCGTGTGGATGCCCCGGACGTGCCGCGGGAAGCGGCCGCCAAGGACTGTCGTGACGACGCCTCCCCAGTCGCCGCCGTGGGCGAGGAACCGTTCGTGGCCCAGCCGTCCCATCAGCTCCACCCAGGCGGCCGCGATCCGCTCGATGCCCCACCCGGTGGCGGCCGGCTTGTCGCTGTGGCCGAAGCCGGGCAGGGACGGTGCCACGACGTGGAACGCCGGTGCGTCCGCGTCGTGCGGATCCGCCAGTTCCTCGATCAGGTCGACGAACTCGGCGACGCTGCCCGGCCAGCCGTGGGTCATGAGCAGCGGTACGGCGTCCGCGCGCGCGGAGCGCCGGTGCAGGAAGTGGATCCCCAGACCGTCGATCGTCGTGCGGTATTGGCCGATCCGGTCGAGCCGCGCCTCGAACGCCCGCCAGTCGTACGCGGTGCGCCAGTAGTGCACGACGTCGGCCAGGTC
>NZ_WWIA01000452.1 GCF_009870065.1 Streptomyces sp. SID5785
GGTGAGCGAGCAGCTCGACGACCGGGACCGGCCGGAGCTGCACCGGCTGGTCGGCACGGCGCGGGACAGCGCGACGGAGGCCCTCGCCGAACTGCGGGACCTGTCGCGCGGGCTGCGTCCGCCGGCCCTGGACGCGGGGCTCGCCGACGCGCTGTCGACGCTGGCCGCGCGGTCCGTGCTGCCGGTCGAGGTGACCGCCGACCTGCCCGGGCGGCCGAGTCCCGCCATCGAGAACCTGGCCTACTTCTGTGCGGCGGAGCTGCTGGCCAACGCGGCCAAGCACGCGGGCGCGCGGTCCTGCCGCATCGAGCTGGCGTCGGGGGACGGGACGCTGCGGGTGCGGGTGAGCGACGACGGCCGGGGCGGGGCGCGGGTCGTGCCGGACGGGGGGCTGGCGGGTCTGGCACAGCGGGTGCGGCCGGTGGACGGCGAACTGCGGGTGGTCAGCCCGGACGGCGGGCCGACCGCGGTGACCGTGGTCCTGCCGCTGCGCGCGTGAGGACCGGCTGCGCCGCGGCGCGGGGAGATGAGAGGGTGCCGACATGCGTGTGGTGATCGCCGAGGACGCTGCCGTGCTGCGGGAGCTGCTGGCCCAGATGCTGACGATGCGGGGGCACGACGTGGTCGCGGCCGTCGCGGACGCCGACGCGCTGCGCGCGGCGGTCGCCGAGCACCGGCCGGACGTCGCGGTGGTGGACATCAGGATGCCGCCGACACACACCGACGACGGGCTGCGCGCCGCGATCGACGTGCGCCGCGACCACCCCGGCGTCGGAGTGCTGCTGTTCTCCCAGTACGTCGAGACGAAGTACGCGCTGCAGCTCCTCGCGCAGGGCTCGGCCGGGGTCGGGTACCTGCTGAAGGAGCGGGTGGCGAACGTCGCCGAGTTCACGGACGCGCTGGCCCGGGTCGCGGCGGGCGGCACGGCGCTCGATCCCGAGGTGGTGACCCAGCTGGCGGGAGCGAGCCGGCGCGGTGCGGCGCTGGACTCGCTGACCGCGCGTGAGCGCGACGTCATCGGGCTGATGGCCGAGGGCCGCTCGAACGCGGCGATCGCCCAGCAGCTGCACGTGTCGCCGGGCACCGTCGAGAAGCACGTGGCGGCCATCTTCGGCAAGCTGGGGCTGCCCGCGTCGGAGGACCACAACCGCCGTGTGCTCGCGGTCATCCGGTTCCTGCACCGAGACTGAGGTATGAGCGAACCGACGAAGCGGGTCCGGCGCAGCGCGGGCCTGCTGCTCTTCCGCCGTACCCCGCAGGGCCCCGAGGTGCTGCTCGGGCACATGGGCGGCCCGTTCTGGGCGCGCAAGGACGCGGGCGCGTGGACGGTGCCGAAGGGGGAGTACGAGGGGGACGAGACG
>NZ_WWIA01000453.1 GCF_009870065.1 Streptomyces sp. SID5785
CGGCGGAGCCGGCCGAGTTCTTGCTGAAGTCGGCGCGCACGTACCGGGCGAGGGTCGCGGGGAAGGAGATCGTGACCGTGTTCCCGTTGCCCGGGCTGAAGACGTACCGCGCCGACGACTTGAGCGTGGCGAAGCTCTTGCCGTCCGCGCTGCCCTGCAGGGCCAGGGTCTGCCGGCGGGTCTCCCAGTCGGCCGGCAGGCGCAGGACGACCTGCCGGACGCGCCGGCTCCGCCCCAGGTCGGTCTGCACCCACTGCCCGGACTTCTTGCCTGCCTGCCAGTACGTGTCGGCGTCGCCGTCGCTGACGAGCGCGGCGCTGTGGGCGCGCAGGGCGCTGCCGGAGGTCGTCCGGTGGCCTGCGGCGGCGTCCGGGCCGCCGGCCGCGTGCGCGCCGACGGCGGGCAGGCCGAGCACCATGACGGTGCCGGCGAGCACGGCGGTCGCGACGCGCCGTCTCCCGGCTCTCGGTCGGTGTCGAGTCATACGGGTCACTCCTTGCGGGGGGATTCATGCGCGCCGGGGCGCGCTGAGCGGCTCTTTCCTGTTCGGAGCGGTGGCGCGGACGTGCTGGGCTCCGGGCGGGGCTCTGCATCGGCGGTCGCGCGGGCAGGCGGTGCCCACACCACGCGATACACAGCTTCTTGCGTGGTTCGATCGAAATATTGCAGACAACGGAAGCCTCGTCTACTGCCATGACGGCACACTCTCCACCGGGAGCACTCCGACACCGCCGGGAACCCGGCCCTGAAGGCAACGGGACAGCACCCAACTCCCTTGTGCAGCAGCTGAATCACGAGGACCTCGCGATCGAGATCTCAGCCACGCGCCGACATCAGGACACCCCCACCCCACCCACGCAAGCTCGCGCAAGTCACGCAAGTAATTGCGTTCCGATGTTCGTCGCAGGGTCCGGATTTTCAGCGGACGTGACGTCGGTCGTTCACGACGACAGCGGCCCCCGGTCCGCGCGGGGCGGTCCGGGGGCCGGGTCTCGTGGCGTTCGGGTCAGGGGGCCTGCTGCACGTCCCCGCGGGTCGAGGAGGTCAGGGGGCCCAGGCGCTCGAAGTCCCCCGGCGGGATGCCCGGGTGATGGTCCGGCGCCGGGTGCGCCGGGACGTCGGCGGGGCCGAGGGTCAGGCGCGAGACGATGCGGTACCGGTCGCCGCGGTAGAGCGAGTGCACGTACTCGACGGGACGCCCCGCGGTGTCGGTGGTGAGGCGCTCGACGAGCATCGCGGGCGACAGTTCGGGGACGTCGAGGACGTCCGCCTCGGCGCGGGTGACGACGGTCGGCTCGATGGTCTGCGTGGCTTCGCGTACGCGAACGTCGTGATGGACGCGCAGGTGCTCGTACAGGTCACCGCTCTCCAGCTCCTGGGCGCTGAGCCCCGGCACGAGGTCGGCGCGGATGTGCAGGTGCTCGATGGCCATGGGCGCGCCGTCCACGAGTCGCAGCCGTGCGACGTACACGATCGGCGCCGCGGGCGACAGGCGCAGCCTGCGTCCGACGCGGGCGCCCGCCTGGACGGTG
>NZ_WWIA01000454.1 GCF_009870065.1 Streptomyces sp. SID5785
CGCCGCTGCGTTACATGGACAAGCCGAGCAAGGACGGCGCGTCGCTCGACTCCTGGTCGGCCGACGCCGGGAACACGGACGTCCACTACTCCTCGGGCATCGCGAACCACTTCTTCTACCTGCTCAGCGAGGGCAGCGGAAAGAAGACGATCAACGGCGTCGACTACGACTCGCCGACCTCGGACGGCTCGACCGTCACGGGCATCGGCCGGGACAAGGCCGAGCAGATCTGGTTCAAGGCCCTGACGACGTACTTCACGTCGAACACCGACTACGCGGACGCCCGCAAGGGCACCGTGAGCGCGGCGACCGACCTGTACGGCGCCGACTCGGCCGAGGTCAAGGGCGTCGAGGCCGCCTGGGCGGGCGTGAACGTCAAGTAACCGCCACCGCACCGCTCCCGGGCCGGATCGGCCTAGGCGACCGCGCTCTGCGTCCCGCGCGCCCCGCCGATGTAGTCCGTGAGCGCCTTGTCGTCGTACACGGAGATGTCGACCGGGGCGCCCTCGGGGATGTCGAAGTCCTTCACCGTCTTGTCGAGCACGGCGCCCGTGCCGGGGGCGCTGAAGGTGCCCAGGTTGTGCGAGGTGCCGCCCGAGGCGTAGGAGATCCGCACGTAGAAGGCGTCGCCGTCGTTCTTGGTGTCGTACACCCACAGCTTCTCGTCGTTCGGGTGGAACTCGACCTTGCCGACGAACGAACCGCCCTGCGTCAGCTCGATCTTGACGCCGTAGCCCCCGGGGTCCTTCGCGAAGTAGGTGTTGTCGAACGGGTCCGTGAGCGCCCCGCCGCTGCACGGGCACGACCCGGTGTCGCGGTAGATGACGGACGCCTTCGGGTTCGGGCTGTAGGCCTGGGCCGGTCCGGCCGCCGTGGCGATCAGGGCGCCGAGCGCCAGTGCCGTGCCCGTGAACAGTCCCGCGAGTCGTCGTACGTTCCTCATCGGTGTCTCCCCCCGCTTGCGCGAACACACCGCACAGCGGTCACCGGCGGCCCGTACACGATGGCAGATCTCATCGGTACGGACCACCCCGCAACGCGCGGAACGCCTCACTCCGCCCGAAACAGGACGAAGACCCCCTCCCGCTCCGGTCCGTCCGGTCCCGCCGGACGCCACCGGGCGCTCACCTCGCCGGCCCCCGCCGCCGGGTCGCCGCTCTCCAGGACGCGCACGATCTCGGCGCGCACGGCGCCCGCACCCGCGTCGAGCCGGGCCCGCACCGTCGGGTCCAACTGGTCGCTGACGCGCTGCGCGTGCGCGGGCACCTCGCCGCGCGCCAGCCGCTCCAGCTCGGTGAGCAGCACCGGGTCGTGCGCGCCGTCGTAGACCCAGCGGTCGCCGAGCACCCCGTGCTCGGTGGTGCCGATCAGGGAGGCCTCGGCGCCGTCGAGCGGGGCGCCGCGGTAGGCCATCGGAACGTGGTACGTGACCGGCTCCGGCCCGGAGACGTCCGTGACCGCCGCGAACTCGAGGCCGACCGCACCGGCCGGGTCGTCGAGCCGGAAGCCGCCCGTGCGCGTCAGCTCGGGCGTGCCGGTGCCCCGGTACCAGGTCTGGCGCGGCAGCCACTGCGTGAGCAGTTCGACCTTGGTCGGCTTCAGCGTGGTGTTGTGGATGATCGACATGCCCCCATCCTCGACGATGACCGACGGGCCACGCCAGGCAACCCGATGGACCGGTGATCCGCGAGCGGCTTACTGTGACGGCCGGTGCCGTCACAACAGGCGGCCTACACGGGGGAGTTCAGTCATGCAGGGCCCGTTGCGGAGCACGTCACCACGGCACGTCGGGCCGTACACGACCCTGGCCCGGCTCGGCGCCGGGGGCATGGGCGAGGTCTTCCTCGCCCGGCCCGACGCGCTCGTCGCGCCCGGGGCCGGGGACCTCGTCGCCGTGAAGGTGATCCGCGCGGAGGCGGCCGGCGACCCGCTGTTCCGGCGACGGTTCGCGCGGGAGGCCCGGAGCGCGTCGACGGTCGACGCGCCCGGCGTGGCCCGCGTCGTGGCCTGCGACACCGACGCGGCGCAGCCCTGGATCGCCACCGAGTACGTGCCCGGGCCCACGCTGGCCGAGGCGGTCGCGGCGCTCGGGCCGCTGCCCGCGGACACCGTCGCGGCGCTCGGCGTCC
>NZ_WWIA01000005.1 GCF_009870065.1 Streptomyces sp. SID5785
CTCGTTCGGGCGCGGCGGCGAGAGCCGTCGCGGCGGAGCCGAGGGGACCGTCGCCGGCCTGCGGCGGCCAGGGTGATCTGGGCCGGGGCGTCGCGGGCGCACGCCGCCGCGGCGCCGACGGCGAGGTGGACCTGCCGGCACGCGGAGGGAGCGCGGGTCCCGCCGCTACTTCTGCGGCGCCGCGGCCCTCACCTGGCGGACCATCTCCTCGACGCCCCGGTCCCAGGGCGTGCCGTGACCGGGCAGCACCCACGTCGCCTCGACGTCCGCGAGCCGGTCCAGCGACTTCAGCGCCTGCTCTGCGTCGTCGGTGAACAGGGCCGGCTGCGGACCGCCCTGCCCCGTCAGGACGTGCCGGGTGGTGAGGGCGTCGCCGACGAACACCGCGTCGGCCACAGGCACATGGACGGCGATGCTGCCCGGCGAGTGCCCCGGCAGCCCCACGACGCGCGGCGCGCCGGGCAGGTCGAGCACGTCGCCGTCGCTCACCTCCGACACCTCGGTCAGATAGGTCGTGCGCAGGCCGCCCTTGCGGGCCGCGTACCAGAGGAAGCCGGCCGTGGCGCCGACCTTGGCGCGCCCCATCGCGTTCTTCACCTTGACCTCGCCGCGGGCGCGCGCGGCGTCGGCGCCGTGCACGAAGACCGGGACGCCGTACTCGCGCCGGAGCCGCTCGGCGAAGCCGATGTGGTCGTTGTCGCCGTGGGTGAGCACGAGGCCGCGGACGTCCGCCGGGGTCAGGCCCAGCGCCGTCAGTTCGGCGGTGAACTCCTGCCAGTGACCGGCGAGTCCGGCGTCCACGACGGTCACGCCGTCGTCCGTGACGACGAGGTAGGCGGCCACGATGTCGTTCCCGATGCGGTGCAGGTGCTGCGCGAGCTGCATGAGTCTTCTCCTCGCCGGTCCACGGTATGATGGCTACGATACATAGCCATCATGGCTAACGTCCATAGCCAATGCGCATCCCCATCCCCATCTCCACCTCCATCTCCATCCCCACTTCCCTCCTCCATCCGCAGCCCCACCCCCACACACCGCCACCACCGGCCGGCCGGAGCACACATGCCGACTCCCGAGCGCACGTCCCTCGATTCCATCGTCGAAGCCGCCCGCACACTCCTGGAGGCGGGGGGCCCGGACCGGCTGACCATGCAGGCAGTGGCCGAAGCGGTGGGGGTGCGCGCGCCGTCCCTCTACAAGCGCGTGCGCAACCGGGACGCCCTCGTGCGCCTCGTCATCGAGGCGACTCTGCGCGACCTCGAAGAAGTACTCAGGTCGGTACCGGCGGAGCTGGATCCCCCGGCGAGACTGGCCGGGCTGCTGCGCGCCTTCCGCGCGTTCGCGCACGAGCACCCGGCCGCGCACCACCTGATCTTCGCGAACGGCCCCGCCGCGACCCGCCCGGACCCCGCGCTTCTCGCGCAGGCCGCCGCTCCGGTCCTGGAGACCACGGCCGCGCTCGCTGGCCCCCGGCGGTCACTGGAGGCGGCCCGCACCGTCACCGCGTGGACCCACGGCTTCCTCAGCATGGAGCTGTCCTCGGCGTTCAATCTGGGCGGCGACGTCGACGACGCCTTCGAGTACGGCCTGGCCCACCTCACCACGGCCCTGACCCTGCCGGACTGACACCCTCACCGGTCACGCCCCGTCGACGCGCACGAGTCACCGTCGGTCAGCGGCCTCCGGGTCCCAGGTCGGGGCGTCGGGCGCGGTCGCGATCTGGTGGAGGGTGCGGCCCGTGCGCGCCGAGCGTGCTCTGCGCGGGTCGGGCGTGCCGGCGGCCCCGTCGGCGCCGTGGGCCTTGCCGGTGCGGACGAGGAGCCAGGCCTTAGGGGCGTTCGTGTCCCCGGCCCGCTCCTCGCGGCTGTGGATCCGGGTGAGGGCGTACTGGCCGTGGAGCTTGTCCCCGTGGAGTTCGAACGTCGCGTGGCCGTGGTCGAGCGCCTCGTCGAACGGCACGGGCCGGTACTTGCGGTCGTGACTGGTGGGACGGTACGTGCCCTGGTCCCAGACCATGACGGTGCCGCCGCCGTACTCGCCCTGTGCGATGACACCCTCGAAGTCGCGGTAGGCGAGCGGATGGTCCTCGGTCCGGACGGCGAGCCGTCGGTCACCGGGGTCGGTGGAGGGCCCCTTGGGGACGGCCCAGGACCTCAGCACGCCGTCAACCTCCAGTCGGAAGTCGAAGTGCATCCGGCGCGCGTCGTGGATCTGCACGACGAAGGACGGCTCGGCCCCTCCGGCCGTCGCCGGGTCGGCCTGTTCACCGCGCGGCTCGTCGGTGCGATCGAAGTGCCGCTTGGCGCGGTACGTCCGCAGACTGTCACGTTCCGTCACGGTCGACTCCTTCCCCTGGGCGGTGGCGACTGCCGGTCCGCCGGGTACCCGTGAACCGGTCGCGGCACGCACACCGGAAGCATGGGACGCATCCCTTCGCCGTGCCGGGGTACTCGGCAGCGCACGCAGCGACACCTGCCATCCCGTCCCACCGAGGAGAACGCCATGCCGCAGGGCTCCAGCGCGAAGCGCGAGCGTCAGTACGAACACGTCAAGGAGAGCGTCGAGAAGCGCGGCGCCTCCACGAAGCGCGCCGAGGAGATCGCGGCACGCACCGTGAACAAGGAGCGCGCCCGGTCCGGCGAGTCGAAGACAGTGAGCAGGGTGTCCACGCAGGACACGAAGTCCGCGTCCCAGCGCGGCGGCGAGCGATCCCACAGCGGCGCCCGGGGGCCGACCAGGGACCAGCTCTACGCAGAGGCGCAGCGACGCAACATCGACGGCCGCTCGTCGATGAACAAGCGCGAACTGGCCGAGGCGCTCGGCCGCTGAGCGCGCCGACGGCCGCATCGGCCCCGTTCACCCTCGGCCGCGGTCGTCCTCAGCCGCGGTCGCTCTCGGCCGTGGTCGTCCTCAGCCGCGGTCGGACGCCGCGCGCGCCTGGCCGCGGACGGCCACGTCGAGGTCCCGGTCCGCCTTGGCGAGGAGGTCGGCCATCGCGGTCCCCGCACGGGCGGCGTCGCCGTCGCGGATGGCGTCCAGGACCGCACGGTGGCTCGGGACGGGGTCGTCGGCGCAGCCGTGCGGGTCGTGCACGATGCTGTCGCGGGCGCGCAGGGCGGGGGCCATGAGGTCGTGGAGCATGGCCAGCATCTCGTTGCCGGACGCCACCAGGAGCGCGTGGTGGAAGTCGGAGTCGGCGGCGACCGCCTCGGCGACGTCGTCGCCTGCGCGGGCCATCCGGTCGAGGGCGGCCTCCAGGTCGGAGAGCTGCTGGTCGGTGCGGCGCTCGGCGGCCCGTCGTACGGCCGCGGGTTCGACGATGGAGCGCATCTCGGCGAGGTCGCGCAGGACCGCCTCGGCCTCGCCGCCCTCGATGCGCCAGCGGATGACGTCCGCGTCCAGCACGTTCCACTCCGCACGGGGACGCACGAAGGTGCCGCGCTTCTGGCGGGAGGCGACCAGCCCCTTGCCGCCGAGGACCTTGAGCGCCTCGCGGACGACGGTGAGGCTCACACCCATGTCGTGGACCAGGGTGCGGGGGTCGAGGGTGGCGCCGACGGCGACCTCACCCCCGACGACACGGGAGCCGAGCGATTCGACGACGCCTCCGTGGACTCCGCGTCCGGCGTAGGACACCATGCTCCGCTCCCCTCTGCGGGACGGGCCGACTGCCCGCGCACCCTCTGCGGCGGCCACTTTAATTCATAATTTTTGGAAGCTCAACGCCTCGATCACGCTCCGGAAATTAATTATGAATAATCCTTGACGGGGTCCCGCCCGGAGTGATGCAGTCCTGGCCATGGCCACCTCCACCCCGCTGCCGCTGTCCGGCACCCAGCACCGACTCACCGCCGGGCGCTACGCCGCGACGGTCGCGGGCGTCGGGGCGACCCTGCGGGAACTGGAGTACGGCGGACGCCCGTTGATCCTCGGATTCGACGCGGACGAACCCGCGCCCGCCGCCCACGGCCAGCTCCTCGCGCCGTGGCCGAACCGGCTCGCCGGCGGCTCCTACGCGTTCGGCGGCACACGGCACCGGCTGCCGCTGGACGAGACCGCGCCCGCGCCGTCCGCCCTGCACGGCCTCACCGCGTGGCAGACCTGGACCCCGGAGCCCCGCGACGGCTCGGACCGGGTCACGCTGGCCCTGGACCTCGCGGCCCGGCCCGGCTACCCGTTCGCCCTGCGCCTGGTCGCCGCCTACCGGCTGGACGCGGAGGGCGGCCTCACGGTCCGCGTCAGCGCGGCCAACCGCTCGTCGCACCCGGCGCCCTTCGGGCTCGGCGCCCACCCGTACCTGACCTTCGAGGCCCCCCTCGACGCCTGCACCGTCCGCCTGGGCGCCGACCGCTGCCTGCACCCCGACGCCCGCATGCTGCCCGACGGCCCGCCCCGCCCGGTCGAGGGAACCCCTCAGGACCTGCGCACGGAGCGGGAGTTGAGCGGTCTCGTCCTCAACCACGCCTACACCGGCCTGCACCGCGACGACGAGGGGCGGGCCCGCGTCCGCCTCCGCTCCCCCGGCGGCGACGCCACCGAGCTCTGGGCCGACCGGTCCTTCGGCTGGTTCCAGCTCTACACCGCCGACCACTTCGGGCGCACCGGCCTCGCCGTGGAACCGATGACCTGCCCGCCGGACGCCTTCAACAGCGGTCACGACCTGACCGTCCTCGCCCCGGGCGAACGGCGGACGTCCGCCTGGGGCATCCGCGTGCCCTGAACCACACCCCCACCGCTCGTCCACCCCCACCGCTCGCCCCGGCCCTCACGCGGGGCCGGCCGCCCGGCCCCACCGGCCGGCGGGAACCACTCGGGAAGACCATGACACACCTCCGTCCGCCGTCCCCTGCCGTCACCGGCGCCCGGCCCCCCGGCCTCGCCCACGTCGTCTTCGTCGCCGCCGCGGCCGCGATGGGCGGCTTCCTCTTCGGCTACGACAGCTCCGTCATCAACGGCGCGGTCGAGGCCGTGCGCGACCGCTACGACGTCGGCTCGGCGGCGCTCGCGCAGGTCATCGCCATCGCCCTGATCGGGTCCGCCGCCGGTGCGACCGTCGCCGGGCGGCTGGCCGACCGCATCGGCCGCATCCGCTGCATGCGCATCGCCGCGGCCCTGTTCACCGTGAGCTCCGTCGGCTCGGCCGTCCCCACCGGGCTGTGGGACCTGTCGCTGTGGCGGGTCGTCGGCGGCTTCGGCATCGGCATGGCCTCCGTGATCGGCCCGGCGTACATCGCCGAGGTGGCCCCGCCCGCCCACCGCGGCCGCCTCGCCGCCTTCCAGCAGGCCGCGATCGTGATCGGCATCGCCGTCTCCCAGCTCGTCAACTGGCTGCTCCTGACGCTCGCCGACGGCGACCAGCGCGGCCATCTCGCCGGCCTCGAGGCGTGGCAGTGGATGCTCGGCGTCATGGTCGTGCCGTCGCTGGCGTACGGGGCTCTCTCCTTCGCCATCCCCGAGTCGCCGCGCCATCTCGTCGCGCGCGGGGACACCGGTGCGGCGCGCCGCGTGCTCGCCCGCCTGGAGGGCGAGGGTCCCGGCCTCGACGCCCGGATCGAGGAGATCCGCGCCCACCTCGGCCGGGACCGCCGTTCCACGTTCCGCGACCTGCGCGGCAGGGCGGCCGGACTGCGGGGCATCGTCTGGGTCGGCATCGGCCTGGCGCTGTTCCAGCAACTCGTCGGGATCAACGTGGCGTTCTACTACTCCGCGACGCTCTGGCAGTCCGTCGGCATCGACCCGGGCAGCTCGTTCCTCTACTCGTTCACGACCTCGCTGGTGAACATCGCCGGCACCGTCGTCGCGATGCTCCTGGTCGACCGGGTCGGCCGCAAGCCCCTGATCCTGGTCGGCTCCGCGGGCATGGCCCTCTCCCTGGCGTGCGAGACATGGGCCTTCTCCGCGGACCTCGTCGACGGCCGACTCCCGCACACCCAGGGCCTCGTGGCGCTCATAGCGGCCCATGTCTTCGTCCTGTGCTTCGCCTCGTCGTGGGGCGTCGTGCTGTGGGTGATGCTCGGCGAGATGTTCCCCTCAGGGATCCGCGCCGCGGCGCTCGGCGTGTCCTCCGCGGCCGTCTGGGTGGCCAACTGGGTGATCACCGCGACATTCCCCAGCCTCTCCGACTGGAGCCTGGCCGGGACGTATCTGATCTACACAGCCTTCGCGCTGCTCTCCCTGCCCTTCGCGGCGCTCTGCGTGCGCGAGACCCGGGGCAGGACTCTCGAGGAGATGGGATGACCGGCATGCAACGCTTCACCGATCAGGTCGCCGTGGTGACCGGGGCCGCCACCGGCATCGGCGCGGCGACGGCCCGGCGGCTTGCCGCCGAGGGCGCGGCGGTCGTGCTGGGCGACGTCGACACCGAGCGCGGCGAGCGGACCGCCGCCGCGCTGCGCGCCGAGGGCGCCCGGGCCACGTTCGTGCGCGCGGACGTCGCCGACGCGGCGGACTGGCAGCGCGTCCTGGACGCGGCGCACGTCCACGGGCCGGTGCGGGTCCTCGTCTCCAACGCCTACACGGTGGACCTGGCGCCCGCCGGCGAGATGACGCAGGCGTCGTGGGAGCGCCAGGTCGCCGTCAACCTCACCGGGGGCTTCCTCGGCTTCCGGGCGGTGCAGCCCGATCTGTCGGAGCACGGCGGCGCCGTCGTCTACACGTCGTCCGTGCACGCCCGGATGGGGCTGCCGGGGCGACCCGCCTACGCGGCGACGAAGGGCGCCGTGCTCTCCCTGTGCAGTCAGCTCGCCGTGGAGTACGGCCCGTCCATCAGGGTCAACGCCGTCCTGCCCGGCCCGATCCTCACCGGCGCATGGGACGGGATCGGCGAGGAGGACCGCGCGCGGAGCGTCGCCGAGACGGCCGCCGCACGCTTCGGCACCCCCGACGAGGTCGCGGCGGCCATCGCGTTCCTCGCGTCCGCCGAGGCCGGGTACATCACGGGGACCAGTCTCGTCGTCGACGGCGGCTGGAGCGTGCTCAAGTCCTCGTCCTGACCCGCGCACGCCCTGTGTCCCGCGCACGCCCTGTGTGTGGCGCCCGCTCCTCCACCGCACTCGCCTTCGTCCTTCCGTTCATGAAAGGTGCACCCGCCCTGTGAAGATCGCTCGTATCGAGACGTTCCAGGTCCCTCCGCGCTGGCTGTTCTGCCGCATCGAGACGGACGACGGCCTGGTCGGCTGGGGCGAACCCGTCGTCGAGGGCCGGGCCGAGGCGGTCCGCACCGCCGTCGAGACGCTCGCCGAGTACCTCGTCGGCCAGGACCCACTGCGGATCGAGGACCACTGGCAGGTCCTCACCAAGGGCGGCTTCTACCGGGGCGGCCCGGTGCTCTCCAGTGCCGTGGCCGGGATCGACCAGGCGCTGTGGGACATCGCGGGCCAGGCGTACGGGGTGCCGGTCCACGCGCTGCTCGGCGGCCCCGTGCGCGAGTCGGTCCGCGTGTACGCGTGGGTCGGCGGCGACGAACCCGACGAGGTGGCCGACGAGATCACCGCCCAGATCGAGGCCGGCTTCACCGCGGTGAAGATGAACGCGTCGGGCCGCGTCTCCCCGATGCCCGGCCCGGCGGAGGTCGACGCGATCGTGCGGCGCGTGGCGACCGCGCGCGAGGTGCTCGGCCCCGAGCGCGACGTCGCCGTCGACTTCCACGGCCGCTTCACGCCGGCGGGCGCCCGCCGGGTGCTGGACGGAATCGCCCCGCTGCACCCGCTCTTCGCCGAGGAGCCGCTGCTGCCCGAGCACGGGCATCTGCTGCCGCGCCTGGTGGCGGGCACGAACGTGCCCGTCGCCACCGGTGAACGGCTCTACGGCCGGGCCGAGTTCCTGCCCGCCCTTCAGGCGGGCATCGCCGTGGCGCAGCCCGACCTGTCGCACGCGGGCGGCATCTCCGAGGTGCACCGCATCGCGTCGCTGGCCGACACCTTCGGCGTCCTGCTCGCCCCGCACTGCCCGCTCGGCCCGATCGCGCTCGCCGCCAGCCTCCAGGTGGCCTTCGCCACGCCCAACTTCCTCATCCAGGAACAGAGCCGCGGCATCCACTACAACCGCTCCGCCGACCTGCTCTCGTACGTCCTCGACCCCGAGCCGTTCCGGTTCACCGACGGCCGGGCGCACCGCACGCCGCTGCCGGGGCTCGGGGTGCGGGTGGACGAGGCGGCCGTGCGGGCGGCCGACAGCACGGCGCACAAGTGGCGCAACCCGGTGTGGCGGCACGACGACGGGAGCTTCGCCGAATGGTGACCCCGGGATCTGTCACGGCGCTCGGCACGGAGCGTCTCGAACTCGGGGAGGGGCCGCGCTGGACGGACCGTGGTCTCGTCCTCACCGACATTCTCGCGGGCCGTCTGTACGGCGCCGGACCCGGTGGGCCTCTGCGCGAACTCCTGGGCCTGCCCTGCCCGTTGGGCGCGGTCGCGCCCGTGGCCGGCCGGCCCGGGGTATGGATCGGCGCCGCCGGCACGGGGATCTGCCTGCTGCGCTCCGGCCGGCCGCCGCACTGGCTCCGGCGGCCGGAGCAGGACGCGGCCCGCCCCTTCCGTATGAACGACGGGGCCGCCGACCCCGCCGGGCGCTTCTGGGCCGGTTCCATGGCCTACGACGGCCGCCCCGGCGCGGGCACGCTGGCGCGCGTCGACCACGACGGGACGGTGACCACCGTGCTCGACGGGCTGAGCGTGCCCAACGGCCCGGCGTTCACGGCCGACGGCCGCACCCTGTACCTCGCCGACAGCGCCCGGGGACGCATCCTGCGTCATCCGGTGGACCCCGGGACGGGCGAGCTGGGTGAGGGCTCCGTGTTCGCCTCGGTGAGCGGGGGCAGCCCGGACGGGATGGCGGTGGACCGCGACGGCGGTCTCTGGAGCGCGGTGTGGGGCGCGGGCGTGCTCCACCACTACCGCGCCGACGGGGAGCTGGCGCAGGTCGTGCCGGTGCCGGTGCGACAGCCGGCCGGGCTGTGTCTGGGCGGGCCGGACGGCCGGACCCTGTTCGTGACGAGCGCGCGCGTCGGCCTGGCCGATCCCGGCCCGCTGGACGGCGCGGTGCTGCGGCTGCGGGTCGCCGTCCCGGGCGCGCCCGCCGACTCCTTCCGCCCGTCAACCCTCCTCGATTTTTAGTTAATTAGGAATTTTTATTGACAGGGTCGGCCCCTGCGACGACAGTCGTCCGAGCGATCCTGTCCGGCCTCCGCGCCGGCGGACGACGCCCCTCATCAGTCATCACCTCAGGAGAGCTCTGTGACGACACCCCGCGCAGCGACAGCCGGGACGGCCGCGACCGCCGCCCTCCTCGTCGCGGCCGTGCTCGCACCGGCCGTCCCGGCCGCCGCGTCGGCCCCCGCCCCGTCCGGCCACCGGCCCGCCCCGGGCGCACCGCTCGCCCCGACCCCGTACATGGGCTGGAACACCTACTTCGGCCTCGGCGCCCCGACCGAGAAGGACGTCAGGAGCGTCGCCGACTTCCTGGTGGACAGCGGGCTGAAGAAGAGCGGCTACGACATCGTGTGGCTGGACGGCGGCTGGCAGGCCGACACGCCGCGCGACAGCGCGGGCCGTCTCACGGCGCACGCCGGCCGGTTCCCCTCCGGCATCCCCGCCCTCGTCGACCACCTGCACCGGATGGGCCTGAAGGCGGGCATCTACACCGACGCGGGCACGTACGACGACGGCAAGAGCTGCGGGCTCGGCAGCCGCGGCCACTACGCGGAGGACGCGCAGCAGTTCGCCGACTGGAAGGTCGACGCGATCAAGGTCGACTTCCTGTGCGGCATCGCCGAGAAGGCCGATCCGGAGCCCGCGTTCAAGGAGTTCGGCGAGGCCGTGCGGGCCACCGGCCGGCCCATGCTGCTCAACCTCTGCAACCCCCTGACCGACGACTGGGGCGTGCCGCACACCCCGGCGCAGGACGCGCACAACTCGTACCGGTTCGGGCCCGGGCTCGCCGACTCCTGGCGCACCGGCACCGATGTCGCGTTCGGCACCCCCTCCGAGAACCAGTGGCCGAACGTCCTGCGCAACATGGACGCCAACATGGCGCACCCCGAGGCCCAGAGCCCCGGGCACTACAACGACCCCGACTACCTGATCCCGATGCGCCCGATGAAGGACGGCACGCCGGAGCTCACCGCCGAGGAGTCCACCACCCAGCTCGTCATGTGGGCCCTGATGGGCTCGCCTCTCGTGATCGGCTCCGATCCGCGCACCCTGCCGCAGGCGATGATCGACACCCTGCGCAACCCGGAGATCATCGGCGTCGACCAGGACCCGCTCGCCGTCCAGGGCGTCCGCGTGGCGAGCGACGCGACCGGCGACGTCTACAGCAAGGTCCTCGACGGTGCGGGCCACCGCGCCGCCGCCCTGCTCAACCGCTCGGACAGGACGGCGAAGCTCACCGTCCGCTTCGCCGACGCCGGGCTCACCGGGCCGGTGCACGTCCGTGATCTGCGGGCCCGGGCCGACCGCGGCGTCCACAGCGGCTCGTACACGGTCGAGGTGCCCGCGCACGGCACGGCGTTCCTGAAGCTGGACGGCGAG
>NZ_WWIA01000046.1 GCF_009870065.1 Streptomyces sp. SID5785
GCCGGTGCCGGTGCCGGTGCCGGTGCCGGTGAGCGTGCCCGCGCTCGTGAGCGTGCGCGTACTCGAACTTGTACTCGTACTCGTACTCGTGAGGTCGGCCATACCTGCATTGTCCCCCGGCCGCGGCGGCGGTGGGGGGCCGTGCCAGGGCCAGGAACGTGGCACCCCGGTGGAACGCGGCCTGCCACCTTTCGCGCGGCGGCCCGAGAGTGGGACCTGTTGCGGGTGGCCGACGGGCCGGGCCCAGGGAGTGCACGGCACAGGGCCGCGGCCCGGACCCGTCGCCCACCCGCACCTCCGCTCTTTCGCACGGCTTTCGCACGGCTTCCGCACGGCTTCCGCACGGCTCTTCGTGTGGCTTCCGTACGGCTTTCGTGTGGCTTCCGTACGGCTTTTCGTGCGGCTTCCGTTCCGCTTCCGTTCCGAGGTCTCCAGGAGGACCGCGTGACCACCTCGACCCCCGTCGCCGCCGCCGTGGCGCCCGCCGTGGCGCCCGCGTCGCCGACCCGGCGCGGCGGCGGTGCCGCGCTGTTCGCCGCCCTGCTGGGCTTCGCCGTCATCACCATCGACGTGTCCGCCGTCAACATCGCCCTGCCCGGCATCCAGGAATCGCTGCACAGCGGCATGACCGGACTCCAGTGGGTGGCCGACGCCTACACGCTGATGTTCGCCGGACTCATGCTGTCGGCGGGCGCCCTCGGCGACCGTACCGGCGCGCGCCGCGCCTACGCCTGGGGCACCGCGCTGTTCACCGTCGCCTCGCTGGCCTGCGCCCTCGCACCGGGACTCGGCACGCTCATCGCCGCCCGGGTGTTCCAGGGCGGGGCCGCCGCCGTCCTGATGCCCGCCTCGCTCGCACTGATCCGGCAGGCCTACGAGGACCCGCGGCGCCGGGCGCGCGCGATCGCCCTGTGGACGGTCGGCGGGTCCGTGTCCATGGCCGCCGGGCCCGTGCTCGGCGGTGTGCTCACCGAACACGTCGGCTGGCGGGCCGTGTTCTTCCTCAACCTGCCCGTCGGCGCGGCGATCCTCGCCCTGCTCACCCGCGTCGCGCGCTCGCCGCGGCGGCCCGCTCCGCTGGACGTCACCGGACAGCTGACCGCCGTGCTCGCGCTCGCCGGGCTGACCTTCGCCGTCATCGAGGGCGGGCACGGCGGCTGGACGGCGCCGCCGGTCCTCGGGGCCCTCGCCGTCGCGGTCCTCAGCGGCATCGGCTTCTACGTCACCGAGCGGCGGCACCGGGCGCCGATGGTCCCCCTGAGCATGCTGAACCGGCGCACCGTCTCGGTCTCGCTGGTCGTCGGGTTCGCGCTCAACCTCGGCTTCTACGGAGTCGTGTTCCTGCTGGGGCTCTACCTCCAGCAGCTGCGCGGGATGTCGGCGACGGCGGCGGGCCTGATGTTCGTACCGCTCGCCGTGGTCATCACGGCGACGAACCTCGTGTCGCCGCGGGCCGCCGAGCGGCTCGGGCGGCGCCGGGTGGTCGTGACCGGGGTACTGGTGCTCGCCCTCGCCATGTTCGCGTTGCTGCCGCTGGGGCGGACGACGCCGCTGTGGCTCGTGCTCGTGCTGCTGGTGCCGACGGGGATGGGCGGGGCGTTCGCGGTGCCGGCCGTGACGGCGATGCTGATGGACTCCGTCCCCGGGGAGCGGGTCGGGACGGCGTCCGGAATGCTCAACGCGCTGCGGCAGACGGGCGGGGCGCTCGCCGTCGCGCTCTTCGGGGCGGTGCTCTCCGAGGGTGGGGCGGGGTTCTCGGTGGACGGCATGCGGGTGGGGCTGCTCGTGGCCGGGGGTGTGCTGTGCGTGACCGCCGGGCTGGCGGGGAGGGGGTTGCCGCGGGGGCGGTGAGGTGCCGGTGCCCGTGCCGGGTGGGGCGGTGAGGGGTGTCGCCGGGGGCCCGGGGCGCGGGGAGGGCGTCGCCGGGGGCCCGGCGACGGGCGGGGTCGTCGGGCGCCCGGGGCGCCCCCAGCTTCCCGCCTCCGGGCTGTCGCGCCCCGGCCCTGCTCCCACCGTCCCGCCCCTGTGGGGGCCGTCGGCTCGGCGCCGGGCGCAACCGTCTCGGCCTCGGGCATGCGCTGCCCTGACCCGGGGTCGCCGGTCTGCCCAGGCCCGCGCCGCCGGTCCGCCCCGGCCCGCGCCGCCGGTCCGCCCAGGCCTGCGCCGTCGCGTCGCCCCGATCCCACCATCCCGCCCCCTCCGGGG
>NZ_WWIA01000455.1 GCF_009870065.1 Streptomyces sp. SID5785
TTCAGGGGCGCGGGGAACTGCGCGGCCGGCCACGACGGCGCAGCAGTCGCACGCCGGAGGCCGCCCCCACGGCTCCGGGCGCGATCACCCCGTGCCCGGTATCCCCCGCGCGGCGACGATCCGCCCGAGCCCCGCCGGGTACGGCAGACTCCGGGCCAGCGCCTCGACCGCCCCCAGAGCCCGAACCCCGGCGGCCCCGCCCAGGGCCACCGCATGCACGACTCCCGCATCCACCTCGGCGATCCGCTCCCCGGTACCGCGCGCCCGCGCGACCTCCGCGGCGGCGACCGACCGCGCCGACTCCCGCCGCCCGGCGAGGAGGTGGGCCCACGCGGTGAGGACCGGTGCCTCGCCCTCGGGCAGCAGCTCGGCGACGCGCTCAGGGCGCTCCTCGAACAGGGCCAGTTCGGCGCGGGCCGTGCGCACCTCGAAGCGGGCCTGGCGGTCCCGGCCCGTGCCGACGGAGCGCTCCGCACGATCGAGCGCGCCCGCCGCCCGCCCCGGCTCCCCGGCCCACATCAGGACCCGCGCCAGCGCGGCCAGCGCGTACGGCAGCGACCACGCGTCGTCGGTCCCCGGGCCCGCCACCGCGGCCTCGGCCAGCTCCCGCGCCGC
>NZ_WWIA01000456.1 GCF_009870065.1 Streptomyces sp. SID5785
CGGCACCGCCCGCACGCGGGCCGCCCTGCGGCACGGCGACATGCCTGGTCAGGCGCGGTGGACCGGTCATGGCGGCGAAACACCCCACATGACCCATTGACGTCGGTTCGCCCCGGCATCGACGCTGGGGGCATGACCCAACTGTCCGAGCATCTGCGTCAAGCCACCCCCGTCGTCGCGCAGCGCGGGGAGGGCGTCCATCTCTACGGCGTCGACGGCCGCCGCTACCTGGACTTCACCGCCGGGATCGGCGTCACCAGCACCGGGCACTGCCATCCCCGGGTCGTGGCCGCCGCCCAGGAGCAGGTCGGCACCCTCATCCACGGCCAGTACACGACCGTCATGCACCAGCCGCTGCAGCGCCTCGTCGAGAAGCTCGGCGACGTGCTGCCGGAGGGCCTGGACAGCCTGTTCTTCGTCAACTCGGGTAGCGAGGCCGTCGAGGCGGCGATGCGGCTCGCCCGTCAGGCGACCGGGCGGCCCAACATCGTCGTGGCGCACGGCGGCTTCCACGGCCGCACCGTCGCCGCCGCCTCCCTCACCACGTCCGGCACCAAGATCCGGACCGGCTTCGGGCCGATGATGGCCGGCGTCGCGATCACCCCGTTCCCGAACGCGTACCACTACGGCTGGGACGAGGAAACGGCCACGCGGTTCGCGCTGCGCGAGTTCGACCACCTGCTCCAGACCGTCTCCGACCCCGACGACACCGCGGCGATCATCATCGAGCCGGTGCTCGGCGAGGGCGGGTACGTCCCGGCCAACACCGCCTTCCTGCAAGGGCTGCGCGAGCGCGCCGACCGGCACGGCATCCTGCTGATCCTCGACGAGATCCAGACCGGCGTCGGCCGCACCGGCCGCTTCTGGGGGCACGAGCACTTCGCGGTGCGCCCCGATGTGCTGATCACCGCCAAGGGCCTGGCCAGCGGGTTCCCGCTGTCCGGCATCGCGGCGCCCGAGGCGCTCATGCACCGGGTCAGGCCCGGCTCCCAGGGCGGCACCTACGGGGGGAACGCGGTGGCCTGCGCCGCCGCCTGCGCCACGCTCGACGTGATCGCCGAGGAGGGCCTGGTGGCCAACGCGGCCGCGATGGGCGACCGCCTGCGCGCCGGACTCGCCGACGTCGCCGCCAAGCATCCGGCGATCGGCGACGTCCGCGGCCTCGGCCTCATGCTGGCCAGCGAGTTCACCGCCCCGGACGGCAGCCCCGACCCGGCGACCGCGCTGCGCGCCCAGCAGGCGGCCGCCGACGAGGGACTGCTCCTGCTGACCTGCGGCCCCTGGGGCAACGTGGTCCGGATGATCCCCGCCCTCGTGGTGACGGAGCAGCAGGTCGACGACGCGCTCCAGCGGTGGTCGGTGGCGGTGGGCACGGCCACGGGCTGAGCCGTGCCCCGGGTGGGCCCGGCGCGGGAGCCCGGCCCACCCCTGACAGGGCCCCGCGGGGAACGACCTCGGAAGCCCCCGACCGCCCCGTGTCCGCCCGGCACCTGCCCGCCCGGCACCTGCCCGCCCCGACCGCCACCTGCCCGCCTCTCCGCTCGCCCCCTCTCGACCACCGGAGCCCCCCTTGCCCACGCACCCCGTGATCGACTCCGTGCCGAAGCAGCTCTACCTCGCCGGCGGCTGGCACGACGCCGTCTCCGGCCGCCGCCTGCCCGTCGACAACCCGGCCACCGGCGCCCTCCTGTGCGAGGTCGCCGACGCCGGTCCCGACGACGCCGCGCGCGCCCTGGACGCCGCCCGCGCGGCCCAGGACGGCTGGGCCCGCACCGCACCCCGGGTCCGCGGCGAGATCCTGCGCCGCGCCCACGAGCTGATTCTCGCCCGCACCGAGGAGCTCGCCCTCCTCATGACCCTGGAGATGGGCAAGCCGCTCGCCGAGGCCCGCGGCGAGGTCGCGTACGCCGCCGAGTTCTTCCGCTGGTTCGCCGAGGAGGCCGTCCGCATCGACGGCGGCTTCGCCACCAGCCCGGACGGGCGCAACCGCCATCTGGTGCTCCGTCAGCCCGTCGGCCCGTGTCTGCTCATCACGCCGTGGAACTTCCCGCTCGCGATGGGCAC
>NZ_WWIA01000457.1 GCF_009870065.1 Streptomyces sp. SID5785
CTGGACCCTGGACGCGGCGTTCCGCCCCGCACCCTGACCCGGCCCGGCTTTTCGACCCGGTCCCGACGGCCGAGGTGTTCTAGAGGCGGTCCCGCCCGGTCAGCGTCGCCAGCGAGCTGCGGACGTGCTCCATGTGGGCCCGCATCTGCGCGCGGGCCTCGTCGTGCTCGGCCACGGCCCGGTCGGCCTCGTGCCCGATCCGCTCCGCGCGGGCCCGCGCCTGCGCCAGCGCCTCCGCCGCCGCGGCCTCCGCCTCCTCCTGCCGGCGGCGGGCCGCCTCCTCCGCGTCGGCGAAGGCCTGCCGCGCCTCGGCCAGCCGGGCCCCGGCCGCGGCCTCGGCGGCCGTCTCGCGCTCGGCGGCCGCCCGGTCCGCCGCGGTCAGCTCCCGCTCGGCGGCGTCGAGCCGCCCGGCCTGTTCCTCGGCCTGGTCGGCGAGGAGGGTCTCGGCGCGCCCGCGGGTGGTGTCGTACTCCGTGAGCGCCTCGTCGCGGGCGTGCTTCGCGTCGTGCCGGGCCGCGGTGCGCGCACCGTCCGCCTCGGCCAGCGCGGCGGCCTCCCGGGCGTCGGCCCACTCCTCGGCTTCGGCCCGCAGCGCGTCGGCGTGTGCGCGGGCCTCCTCGCGCAGGGCGGCGGCGGC
>NZ_WWIA01000458.1 GCF_009870065.1 Streptomyces sp. SID5785
AGGGGCGCGGGGAACTGCGCGCTCAGCCACGACGAAGCCCGCAGACGGACTACCTCCGCGCCCCACACGGGAACACCCGACCCGGCCGAAACGCGATCAGCCGGCCCAGGGGCGCGGGGAACTGCGCGCTCAGCCACGACGAATGCCGCAGACGAACCCCATCCGCGCCGCCCGAGCGGGGACGCACGACCCGGCCGGGACCGAGCCCCCCGAACCCGACCGGAGGTCAGATCGCCGGGCCAGAACCAGGCAGCGGCCTCCCCGCACTCTCCCGCATCCGCCACGCCGCGATCCCGCCGATGACGGCCGCGGCCATCATGTAGTACGCCGGAATCATCAGGTTCCCGGTCGCCGCGATGAGCGCCGCCGCGACCAGCGGGGTCGTGCCACCGAAGAGGGACACGGAGAGGTTGAAGCCGACGGACAGGGAGCCGTAGCG
>NZ_WWIA01000459.1 GCF_009870065.1 Streptomyces sp. SID5785
GAGTGCGGGGCGCGCTGGAAGACGACCGCGATCTCGGTGACGCGGCGGCCGAGCCGCTTGCCGGTGCGCAGGTAGAACGGGACGCCCGCCCAGCGGCGGTTGTCGATCTCCAGCTTCACGGCGGCGTACGTGTCGGTCTTCGACCCGGGGTCGATGCCGTCCTCGTCGAGGTAGCCCTTCACCTGCTCGCCGCCCTGCCAGCCGCCCGCGTACTGGGCGCGGACGGTGGAGCGCTCCAGGTCGGCGGGGACCCGGACGGACCGCAGGACCTTGAGCTTCTCGGTGACGAGTGCCTCGGCGTCGAACGCGGCCGGCTCCTCCATGGCGGTGAGCGCCAGCAGCTGGAGCAGGTGGTTCTGGATGACGTCGCGGGC
>NZ_WWIA01000460.1 GCF_009870065.1 Streptomyces sp. SID5785
TGGTGCGCGGACCCAGGATGGATACCGGAGCGGGACGGCAGGACCGGGAAGCACCGGTGGGCCGAGCCTTCCCCGGACCCGACCTGGCCGTACCGGCCGGCAGTGGACCGGCCACCCTTCACACCCTGGGAGATGGATCCTCATGAAGCACGTCAAGAAGGTCTCGAAGCGCACCCGCGTCATCACCGGCACCACCCTGGCCGCCGCGATCGCCCTCGGCGGCTTCGGCGCCTACTCGGCGAGCGCCTCCGAGTCGACGCAGGCCGCCGCTCCGGCCGCCGCCGCGAAGAACGTCAAGGGCAACGCCACGACGACCACCACGCACCTGTCGATCGACGCCGCGTCGAAGGCCGCGCAGGCCGCGCTGGACGCCGCCGAGAAGGAGGGCCAGAAGGTCTCCGTGGCCGTCGTCGACCGCAACGGCAACACGATTCTGACCCTGCGCGGCGACGGCGCCGGCCCGCAGTCCTACGAGTCGGCCGTGAAGAAGGCGTACACCGCCGTGTCCTGGAACGCCCCGACCTCCGAGCTGGTCAAGCGCCTCGACAGCGCCCCGACCCTCAAGGACATCCCGGACACCCTCTTCCTCGCGGGCGGTGCCCCCGTCACCGCGAAGAACGCCCCGATCGCGGGCATCGGTGTGGCCGGTGCGCCCTCCGGCGACCTCGACGAGAAGTTCGCCCAGGCCGGCGTCTCCTCCCTCAACTGAGGCAGCCCTGAGGCAGCCCCGGGGCAGCCCTGGGTAACCCTTGAGGCAGCCCGCCGGGCATCGCAGACTCCCGGCGGCGTCGGACTCCCCCCGTCCCGACGCCGCCGGGCTTCGGCACATCCGCGTGCACCCGGCACGCGCCCCCCGACGAACCGCCCCACCGCCGCAGGAAGGACCGTCGCCGTGCCGCTGACCCTCGCCGTGCAGGTCGCGGTCACCCGGCTGCACGCGGCCGGGATCCACCTCGCCACCGTCACCGCGGCCGGGATGTCCAGGACCCGGCCGACCGCCCCCTGGAGAGCCGCCATGAACCCCCACAGCCGCGCCCTGCTGGACGCCGCCGGACGCGGAGACGCCGCCGCCGTGCGGGCCGCCCTCGACGACGGCGCCCCGGTCGAGGCCCGCGACAGCCACCGGCGCACGCCCCTGCTGCTCGCCGCGCTCCACGACCACGTCGACGCCGCGCGCGTGCTGGTCGCGGCGGGCGCCGACCCGGACGCCCAGGACGACCGGGACGACAGCGCCTGGCTGGTCACCGGGGTCACCGGCAGCGTCGCCATGATGCGCGCGCTGCTGCCCGCGGGCCCCGGCCTGAAGGTCACCAACCGCTTCGGCGGCATCAGCCTGATCCCCGCCGCCGAGCGCGGCCACGTCGAGTACGTCCGGGCGCTGCTGCGCGAGACCGACATCGACGTCGACCACGTCAACCGGCTCGGCTGGACCGCCCTCCTCGAGGCCGTGATCCTCGGCGACGGCGGCCGCGCCCACCAGGAGATCGTGGAGCTGCTGATCACCGCGGGCGCCACCCCCGGCCTGCCCGACGGCGACGGGGTCACCGCCCTGGAGCACGCCGAGCGCCGCGGTTTCACCGAGATCGCCGGCCTGCTGAGGGCCGTACGGTGACGCGCCGCGACCGGCCGGTCCGGACCGTGGTGCTCGCGCTGGCCGCGGCCGCGCTGCTCGCCGGCTGCTCGACGACGGCGGGCGGCGCGGACGGGACGGACCGGGGTGCGCCGTCCGCCGGGAAGTCTCCCGGGGACGCCTCGTCCCCGGTCCGCGGCCCCGGCCCCGAGCCGACCGGGCGGACCCCGGACGGCACCCTCCTGGTGGCCGACTTCGGCGCCGACACGGTCACGTTCGTCGACCCGGAGAAGGGGCCGGTCGACTCGGTGCGGGCGGGCGCGTACCCGTACGGCCTGGCCGTCGGCGAGGACGGCCGCGCCTGGGTGGCCACCGCCGAGGGCGTCGCGGTCGTCGACACCGAGCGGCGCGAGCGCGTCGACCTGATCCCGTACCGGACGAAGGGCCTGGGGCCGGTCACCGGCGGCGAGTACCGCGGCGGCGGCATGGGCATCGCGCTCGCGCCCGACGGCCGGCACGCCTACGTCGGCGTCAACGTGCCCGGCGGCGACGGCACCGTCGAGACCATCGACACCCGGACCCGCGAGGTCACCGACGCCACCGGGGTCGGCCGCCGCCCGTTCGACGTCGACGTGTCGCGGGACGGCCGCGAGGTGTACGTGACGGACCACGACTCCTTCGACGTCACGGTCGTCGACGCCCGCAGCCACGACGCGCGCCGCATCGAGGTCGCCCCCTACGGCACCGAGGGCGGCCTCGGCTCCTGGCTCAAGCCGCACTACGCGGCCGTGCGGCCCTCCGACGGGAGGCTGCTGTTCCCGTTCGAGGGCGAGAAGCTCGTCGTGCTCGACCCGCGGACCGGGCGCTCGACGGTCGAGCGGATGACGGCGAACACCCACCAGCACGGCGTCACCGTCACCCCCGACGGCACGCTCCTCGCCGTCGGCACCGGCCCCATCGACCCGTCCCGCGACGAGGGCCCGTCGCTGACCGTCCGCACCGCCGACGGCAAGGAGAAGGTGATCCCGCTGAAGGGCCCGCACGAGGACGTCGCGGTGTCGCCCGACGGGCGGACGGCCTATGTGACCGGCGGGTTCACCCGCGACGGCTACTGGAACGGCATCACGGTCGTCGACCTCGACAGCGGCGACACCCGCCGACTGTCCGCCGGCTCGCGCCCGTTGGGCATCGCCGTCCTCTGACCGGGCGCGCGCCGCCCGGCGACTCTAGGATCACGAGGTGTGCGCACCTACCGCCGCCTCGTGATCCCGCTGGTGCTGGCCGCACTCGTCGGCTGCGGCGGGGTGCAGGGCGAGCCCGGCGGTTCCGGCGTGCGCGACGACCCGTACTTCCCGCGGCTCGGCAACAGCGGCTACGACGTCACGCACTACGCCCTCGACCTCGGCTACGACCCCGCCACGCACGAGCTGACCGGCACCGCCGTCATCACCGCCCGGGCCCGCAAGGACCTCAGCGCCTTCGACCTCGACCTCAAGGGGCTCACCGTGCGCGGCGCCACCGTCGACGGGCAGCGCGCCGTGGTCAGCCGCACCGGCACCGAGCTGACGCTCCGCCCGCGCGACGAGCTGCCACGGGGGCACACGTTCCGCGCCACGGTCCGCTACGACGGCGCGCCCGTCACGATCACCGACCCGGACGGCTCCGAGGAGGGCTGGCTGCGCACCGCCGACGGCGCCCTCGCCCTGGGCGAACCCACCGGCTCCATGGCGTGGTTCCCCGGCAACCACCACCCCTCCGACAAGGCGACGTACGACATCACCGTCACCGTCCCCACGGACGTGCAGGCGGTGTCCAACGGCGAGCTGCGCAGCCGCAAGGAGTCCGCGGACGGCCGCCGCACCACGTACGCGTGGCACGTGGCGCAGCCGATGGCGAGCTACGTCGCGACGCTCGCCGTCGGCCGCTTCACCGTCCGCGAGTCCCGCACCCCGGACGGGCTGCCCGTGCTCACGGCCGTGGACCCCGCCGAGCAGCGCGCGAGCGCGAAGGTGCTCGACCGGCTGCCCGAGGTACTGGCCTGGGAGACCCGGAAGTTCGGCCCCTACCCCTTCTCGTCGACCGGCGCGATCATCGACCGGGACGGTGACGCGGGCTACGCCCTGGAGACGCAGAATCGCCCGGTCTTCCCCGGCACCCCCGGCCTCGGCACGTTCGTGCACGAGCTCGCCCACCAGTGGTACGGCGACAGCGTCACGCCGCGCACCTGGCAGGACATGTGGCTCAACGAGGGCTTCGCGACCTACGGCGAATGGCTGTGGGAGGAGGACCACGGCGGGGACACGGCGCAGCGGATCTTCGACGACCGCTACGCGCTGCCGTCCTCCGATCCCCTGTGGGCCTTCCCGCCCGCACGTCCGCCGGACGCCGCACACATCTCGGCCCTGCCCGTCTACGACCGGGGCGCGATGGTCCTGCACAAGGTCCGCGAGACGATCGGCGACCGCGCGTTCTGGCGCCTGCTGCGGTCCTGGCCGGCCGACCACCGCCACGGGAACGCCGACACCGCCGAGTTCACCTCGTACGTGGAGCGCGAGAACCCCGGCGAGAAGGAGGCGCTCGCCGGGGTCTGGAAGGACTGGCTCCACGGCTCGGGAAAGCCGGGGAGTGCCTGAGCGGCCGGGGCCGCCCAGGAGCTGCCGCTCGCGTGGCGCCGGAGTGGGTGTCGGGCCGGCGCCGGTGAGCGGCCGAACACCGGCCGGTGCAGGCGGCGTTGCCGCGCCGCGGGCCGGCCCGGCCGGGCGGGAGGCGCGTGGTGCGCCGCCCTCGCCCGGGCCCCCGGGCGTCGTCTAGGCTGCGGGCCCTATGCCCACAGATGACCAGCCCCAGCACGAGGACCAGCAGCAGACACGGCCCGGGACGCGGAACCGGACCCTGAGCATCCGTACCCCCGACGGCACCGCCGACGCGTTCGCCGTCTTCCCCGACGGGGGTGGCCCGCACCCCGGCGTCCTGATGTACCCGGACGGCTTCGGCATCCGGCCGGTGCTGTGCGAGCTCGCGGGCGAACTCGCCGCGCACGGCTACTGCGTCCTCGTCCCGAACGTCTTCTACCGGGACCGCCCGACCCCGGTGATGGATCTCCCCGACTACATCGACGCCGCCGAACGGCCCCGGGTCATGGCGCAGTTGATGCCCCTCATCGAGGCCCACACCGCCGGGCGCACCCTCGCGGACGCCGCCGTGTACCTGCGCGTCCTCGCGGACCTGCCCGAGGCCGCGCCCGGCCCGGTCGCGGTGACCGGCTACTGCTTCGGCGGCCTGCTCGCGGTGCGCACCGCCGCCGCCCACCCGGACCGGGTCGCCGCCGTCGCCGCCTTCCACGCCCCCGTGGCCGCCGCGGGCCCGGACACCCTCGCCCGGCTCACCGGCCACGCGCACTTCGGCCACGCCGCGAGCGACCTGACCCCGGCGGACCTGACCGCCCTCAACGCGACCCTGGCCGAGGTCACGGCCCTGACCTGCACCTCCGAGATCTACCCGGACACCGCCCACGGCTTCACGATGCGGGACACGGACGCGTACGACGCGGCCGGCCTCGCACGGCACTGGGACCGGCTGCTGCCCCTGCTCGCCCGGGCTCTGTAGCCTCACCCGTCCTCGGGCAGCAGCCGGAACGCGGGGTGCCCGGTCAGCGGTCGGGTGGGACGTCGGCCGGGGCTCGGGCCGTGGCCGGCTCAGAGTTCCCTGCGCAGCACCCGGCAGTCGCGGCCCAGGTCGAGGTCCTTGCGGCGGGCGATCTCCCGGTAGCCGAGGGCCGTCCAGAAGGCCAGGCCCTTCGGGTTGTTCTCCAGGACCGCGAGGCGCAGGGCGGTGCGGCCGGCGGCCCGGAAGTGGTCCTCGACCGCGCGGGCCGTCGCGCGGCCGTGTCCCGCGCGGTGGGTGCGGGCGTCGACGAGGAGCAGGCCGAGCCAGGGGTCGGGGTCGGCCGGATCGGGGTGGCGGGCCGTCGTCAGCGCCAGCGCCACGACCCGGCCCCCGGCCCGGGCGAGGAACGCCTCGGACTCGGGCCGCGCGAGGTCGTCGGCGAGCGCCGCCGCGACCTGCTCGGTCGTGATGGCGTCCGGGTCGGGGAAGTCCCCGCTCAGCGCGAAGAACTCACGGTTGGACGCGTACAGCTCGGTGACCTCGGTGAGCAGCTCACCGGGCAGGGCGTGGTCGGGACCGGGGTCGAGGCGTTCGATCAGCACGGGGTCGAGGGTAGAGGGACGCCGGGAGAGCGCGGCGGTCGGTGTGCGGCGGTCGGTGTGCGGCGGTGGTGTACGGGGGACGGTGCGCGGCGGGAAATGCGTTGCGGGGGCGCGCGGCGGTCGGCCACGATGCCCGCGTGACCCCTTCCCCGTACATCCCGCGCCCGCTGTCCGCCCTCGCCCCCGCGGCGCGGCGACAGCAGCAGGCGCGTCCGGGGCGGAGGCCGATCCCGCCCCTCGCGTGAGCGGGGCGCTGGTCGCGGGGGTCCTCGCCGGGTACGGGATCGCCGTGCCGGTCGGGGCCGTGTCGGCCTACCTCGTCTCGCTGTCCGCCCGCACCGGTCTGCGCACCGGCGCGTGTGCGGCCCTCGGGGTCGCCACCGCCGACGGGGCCTACGCCCTGGCCGCGGTCGCGGGCGGCGCCGCCCTCACGCCCGTCGTCGAGGGCGTCCGCACCCCGCTGCGCTGGGCGTCGGTGGCCGTCCTGCTCGTGCTCGCGGCGCACACCGCGCTGGGGGCGCTCCGGCGGCGCGGGGACCCCGGCGGCGCCGGGCCCGACGCACCCGCGGGGACCCGTGCCTACCTCGGGCTGCTCGGCATCACGCTCCTCAATCCGATGACCGTCGTCTACTTCACCGCGCTCGTCCTCGGCGACACCCGCACCGTCACCGGCGCCGCGCAGCGGGTGGTGTTCGCGCTCGCGGCGTTCGCGGCCTCCGCGAGCTGGCAACTGCTGCTCGCCGGCGGCGGTGCGCTGCTCGGCCGCGGGCTCACCGGGCCGCGGGGCCGGCTCGTGACGGCCTGCGCGTCGAGTGTGCTCATCACGGGGCTCGCGGTGAGGCTGGCCGTGACAGGTTGACCCTCGACCTGGTTCAGGGCCCACAGTCCCGGGTGTGGAGAGCGACATGCGCAGCATTGGTGAGATGGCCCGTGAGAGCGGCCTCGGGGTGAGCGCCCTGCGGTTCTACGACCGGGCCGGAGTGCTGGTCCCGGCCTGGGTGGATCCGGTCAGCGGCTACCGCTGGTACGCGCCCGGGCAGCTCGACGAGGCGCGCATGCTCGCCGGGCTGCGCCGGGCCGGGATGCCGCTGGCCGACATCCGGCTGGTGACGGCCGGCTGGCCCGGCCCGGACACCGATCTCGTACGGCATCTGTTCGACGCGCACCTGCGTCGCCTCGAACAGGGGCTGTCCGACGCCCGCGACGCGTTCTCCGCACTCCGATCGCTGCTCGACCTGAGGGAGAACCCCGTGACGACCACCCGTACCGCCACCGCCGACGTGGAACTGTCCGCGAACGGCCTGGCCGCCGCCCTCGACGCGGTCCGGTTCGCCGTGAGCCGCGACCCGGAACTGCCGATGCTGGCCGGGGTGCTGCTCGACCTCGAGGGCGGGGACCTGCACACCGTCGCCACCGACCGCTACCGGATGGCGGTCGCACGCACCGCGGTGACCGGGCACGGCGACGGGGGCCGGGTGCAGGTCGTGGTGCCCACCGCGCTCGCCGACGCGATGCGCGCCCTGTCCGTCGGGGACGGCCCGGTGCGGCTCGTCGTGGCGGACGGCCGCGTCACGCTGGAGGCGGGCGACCGGCAGACGGCGGGCCGCGCCGTCGACCACGACTTCCCCGACTACCGGCGGCTGCTCCCGCCCGGCGGCGGGCGCCGAGCGGCCGTGGACGTCGCCGCCTTCCGCGCGGCCCTGCTGAGCGGCCCCGCCCGGCTCGACGAGACGGGCGCGTACGAGGTGAGCGTGCTCCGGATCGACGCCGACGGCGCCGTCGGCCCGGTCGCGGAGGGCGACGTCGGGGAAGCGGGGGAGTGCGTCGCCGTCAACCGGGCCTATCTGCTGGACGCGTTGGCCGCGCTGGACGGGGGTGGCCGCGACCGGCTCGTGCTCGAACTCGGCGCGCCCACCGCCCCGATCGCGGTCCGCAGGACCGACGACGAGGACGCGTACTCGCTCCTCATGCCCGTCCGCCTGGAGGACTGACCGGGTGCCGACGGGCCGACTCCCCGCCTCCTATGCGCTGTGGCTCGGCGGTCTGCTCGCGTCGCTCACCGGCAACGCCGTCTTCGCCTTCGCCCTCGGCTGGGCCGCGACCGCGCACGGCGGGGGCGTGGCGGGGCTGGCCTCGGCTCCGCTGCGGCGGGACCGTACGGGCCTGGTCGCGGTGGCCGGTTGACGGGCCGGGCCCCGGCGCGGGAGCGCGCCGGGGCCCGGTGGTGCGCCGTGCCGGCGCGGGTGGCTCGGGTCAGACGGTGACGCCGAAGTCCTGGGCGATGCCGACCAGGCCCGAGGCGTAACCCTGGCCGACGGCGCGGAACTTCCACTCCGCCCCGTTGCGGTAGAGCTCGCCGAAGACCATCGCGGTCTCGGTGGCCGCGTCCTCCGACAGGTCGTAGCGCGCGATCTCGGCGCCACCCGCCTGGTTGATGATGCGGATGTACGCGTTGCGCACCTGGCCGAAGTTCTGCGAGCGGTTCTCCGCGTCGTAGATGGAGACCGGGAAGACGATCTTGTCGATGTCGGCGGGCAGCGCCGCCAGGTTCACGTTGATCGCCTCGTCGTCGCCGGCGCCCTCGCCCGTGCGGTTGTCCCCGGTGTGGACGATGGACTGGTCCGGCGTCTGCTTGTTGTTGAAGAAGACGAAGTGGCCGTCCGAGTAGACCTTGCCCTCCGGGTTCACCGCGATCGCGGAGGCGTCGAGGTCGAAGTCGGTGCCGGTGGTGGTGCGGACGTCCCAGCCGAGGCCCACGGTGACGGCGGTCAGGCCCGGAGCCTCCTTGGTGAGCGAGACGTTGCCACCCTTGGACAGGCTTACTGCCATTGCGGGAGTCCTTCCCTCGTTGCTTGCGCGGTGTGCGAGTGCGTGTGCACTTCGACTGCGTACGCAGTCGAAGCTACTCGTACCCGTATGAACGCGAACGGGGTACCCGAGGGTTCCAGCTCCCTTTACTTTCTTTACTCGGGTCGCCGGGACGCCGCGACGCCGGGAAAACGGCGTGACGCGGCCGCACGTACGCGCGACCATGGACGCATGTCCGGTCCTTATCCCATCCGCGGTGCGGTCGTCCTGCCGGAGGCCGAGCTGGTCTGGCGCTTCTCGCGGTCCTCCGGGCCGGGCGGCCAGCACGTCAACACCAGCGACTCCCAGGTGGAGCTGCGCTTCGACCTCGCCGCGACGAAGGCGCTGCCGCCGGTCTGGAAGGAGCGGGCCCTGGAGCGGCTCGCCTCCCGGCTCGTCGGCGGCGTCCTCTCCGTGCGCTCCTCCGAGCACCGCTCGCAGTGGCGGAACAGGGAGGCGGCGGCGGTCCGGCTGGCCGCGCTCCTCGCCGAGGCGACGGCGCCGCCGCCGAAGCCGCGGCGGGCCACGCGGATTCCCCGGGGGATCAACGAGCGCCGGCTCAGGGAGAAGAAGGCACGAGCCGAGACGAAGCGGGGGCGCGGCCGCGCGGGCCGGGACTGGTAGACGTCGTGTGCGGCCCGGTGGGGCTTCTCGCGCAGTTCCCCGCG
>NZ_WWIA01000047.1 GCF_009870065.1 Streptomyces sp. SID5785
TCCGGCGGCATGCGCCAGCGCGTGATGATCGCCATGGCCCTCGCGCACCATCCCACGGTCCTCATCGCCGACGAGCCCACGACCGCTCTCGACGTCACCGTCCAGGCCCACATCCTCGGCCTGCTGGAGGAGGTGCAGCGCACCCACCGCCTCGGCCTCGTCCTCGTGAGCCACGACCTGGCGGTGGTCGCCCGCAGCGCGGACCACGTGGCCGTGATGTACGCCGGGCGCATCGTCGAACATGCCCCCGCCGACGTCCTGTACGCGCGTCCTGCCCACCCCTACACGCGCGCGCTCCTCGACTCGGTCCCCCGGCGCGGCCGCCGCGGGCAGCCGCTCGTCGCGCTCCCCGGCGCCCCTCCAAACCCGGCACGTCCTGTGCCCGGCTGCCCGTTCGCGCCGCGCTGTCCCCTCGCGGAGTCCCGGTGCACGACCGCGCCGCCCCCGTACCGGGTGGGCACCGGGCACGTCAGCGCCTGCCACCGCTGGGCGGAGGTGACCGCGGCATGACCTCGTCCCCTGTGGTGCTCGACGTGCGTGACCTGGTGAAGCACCATCACTCCGCGCGAGGCCCGCTGCTCCGGCGCGGTCCTCACGTCGTCAGGTCCGTCGACGGGGTGAGCCTGTCCCTGCGCCGCGGGGAGACGCTGGCGGTGGTCGGCGAGTCCGGATGCGGCAAGTCCTCGCTCGCCCGGCTCCTCACGGCGGTCGACCGGCCCACGTCGGGCGAGATCAGTGTCCTCGGCACCCGCATCGACACCTTGGGCGGGCGCGCCCTGCGGACCGTGCGCCGCCGGATCCAGATGGTCTTCCAGGACCCGTACGCCTCGCTCGATCCCCGGATGACCGTGGGCGACATCGTGCGCGAGCCGCTGCGCATCCACCGCGACGTCGCCCCGCGCGGAGCGCACCGCCCGTACGTGGCCGAGCTCCTGGACATGGTCGGCCTCGACCCCGACCACGCGGGGCGCCGCCCGCACGAGTTCTCCGGCGGCCAGCGGCAGCGCATCGGCATCGCCCGCGCGCTGGCTCTGCGCCCCGACATCCTGGTGTGCGACGAGCCCGTGTCGGCGCTCGACGTGTCGGTGCAGGCCCAGATCGTCAACCTCTTCGCACGGCTCCAGCGGGAGCTCGGCGTGGCCTATGTGTTCATCGCGCACGATCTGGCCGTCGTCGAGCACATCGCCGACCGGGTGGCCGTGATGCACGCGGGCCGCCTCGTCGAACAGGGCCCCACCGAGCAGGTCTACAACCACCCGCGCCATGAGTACACCCGCACCCTGCTGGCCTGCGCACCCTCCCTGGAGCGTCCCGCGCCGGCCCGCCCGGAGCCTCCGGGCGGGCGGGCCGGCGAGACCGGGCCGGGGCGTCCCCTCCCGTGAGATCGAGGTGACCGAGAGGACTCCGGCGAGTCCGGCGAAGGGCCCGCCGGCCTCCTCAGACGCCCCTGCCCGCCACCACCGCGAGCACCACCAGCAGCGCGCAGAGCACGGCATTGACGACGCGGTGCTCCCAGAAGACCGCGACGAACTCGCGGATCGTGGCGCTCGGCCAGAAGTACGCGGCCGTGGGCGAGCCGACGACCTGGCCCCGCACGCCCTCGCGGCGAGCCGTCATCGCGGCGCGGAAGGCGTGGAAGCTGTTGGTCACCACGACGCACACGTAGCGTTCGTCGGCCGCCTCCATCAGGGTGCGGCTGAAGCGCAGGTTCTCCGTCGTCGAACGTGAGCGGGACTCCTCGAGCACCCCCTCGGGGTCGGCTCCCCGGTCGATGAGCCAGCGGCCCATCGCCTCCGCCTCGGGCAGCCGCTCGTCGGGCCCCTGTCCGCCGGACACCAGCAGGACGGGGGCGGTCCCGCCCCGCGCCACCTGCCGTTCCCGCAGAGCGAGTCCGGTCCGCAGCCGGGAGGCGAGCAGCGGGGGTACGCGCTCTCCGCCGATGAGGCCCGAGCCCAGCATCACCACGAAGTCGACGTCGCCGCGCACCCGGATGCGTCCGTACAGGAAGCCGTAGGCCAGGAAGCAGAGGAAGAGGAATCCGATGTATCCCGAGACCAGGACCACGGCCAGGATGAACGACCGGTAGGCGTTCGAGCTGCCGAAGTAGTCGGCCGTGGCGATGAGGGCGAGGAGCGCGAAGATGC
>NZ_WWIA01000461.1 GCF_009870065.1 Streptomyces sp. SID5785
CCCGGACGCGACCTGATCCGCCGGACAGGCCCTAGGCCACCGGGGCGCGCGGGGTCAGTGCGCCGAGCCGGACAGCTGGAGTCCGATGACCCCGGCGATGACCAGGCTGATCGACACGATCTTCAGCGTGGAGACGACATCGCCGAGGAAGATCATTCCGTAGATCGCCGTGCCCGCCGCCCCGATACCCGTCCACACCGCGTACGCGGGCCCGACGTCGAGCTTCTTCAGCGAGAGTGTCAGCAGCCCGAAGCTGCCCAGGGCGAACGAGGCGAAGGCCACCGTCGGCCACAATCGCGTGAACCCGTGCGACAGCTTGAGACACACGGCGAAACCCGTCTCAAGGATCCCCGCCACGATGACCAGCAGCCACGCCATGTGAGTTTGCCTCCCGTGTCCCGGATCCGCTGATCCCGTACGGCGATTATGCCTTCACCGCCCGGGCGGGGCGGCAAACAAGGGTGAGCTCGGCGGGCCGGATCAGTCGCCCTCGTGGCGCTCGCGGGTCGCGAGCAGCCGGCGCAGCGAGTACAGCCGCGCCGGATCGGCGTGGCCGGCCTCCACCCAGGCGTCCAGCGCGCAGTCCGGCTCGTCGTGGCTGCACGCGCGCGGACACTCGGCCGTGCCCGGCTCCAGGTCCGGGAACGCGTGGATGACCCGGGACGGATCCACGTGGTGCAGCCCGAAGGACCGCACGCCCGGCGTGTCGATCACCCAGCCCGCGTCGCCGGACAGCGGCAGCGCGAGTGCCGAGGTCGTGGTGTGCCGGCCCCGGCCCGTGACCGCGTTGACATGGCCCGTCGTGCGCCGCCGGTCGTCCGGCACCAGCGCGTTCACCAGCGTCGTCTTGCCCACGCCGGAGTGCCCGACGAACGCCGTCACCTTCCCGTCGAGCTGCTCGCGCACCCGCGCCACGGCGGTGCCGTCCTCCAGCTCCGCCCGGCTCGTCACCACGTACGGGATGTCGAGGTCGCCGTACAGCGAGAGCAGCTCGTCCGGCGGTGCCAGGTCGGACTTGGTCAGCACGAGCAGCGGGGTCAGACCGCCGTCGAACGCGGCGACCAGGCAGCGGTCGATCATCCGCGGACGCGGCTCGGGGTCGGCGAGCGCGGTGACGACGGCCAGCTGGTCCGCGTTGGCCACGACGACGCGCTCGTACGGGTCGTCGTCGTCCGCGGTGCGGCGCAGCACCGAGGAGCGGCCCTCGATGCGCACGATGCGGGCGAGCGTGTCCTTCTTGCCGGACAGGTCGCCGACCACCGCGACCCGGTCACCGACGACGGCGGCCTTGCGGCCCAGCTCGCGGGCCTTCATCGCCGTCACCGGGGTGCCGTCGATGAGGACGGTCAGCCGCCCCCGGTCCACGGTGAGGACCATGCCCTCGGCGGCGTCCTCGTGCTTCGGGCGGATGTTCGACCGCGGCCGGTTCCCCTTGCGGTTGGGGCGCTGGCGGATGTCGTCCTCGTCGGTGTGCTTGCCGTAGCGGCGCATGGCGGTGTGTCCCTACGGCCTGTCGGTCCCGAGCATCCCGGCCCACATCTCGGGGAAGTCGGGCAGGGTCTTCGCGGTCGTCGCCACGTTCTCGATCTGCACGTCGTCCACCGCGAGGCCGATGACCGCGCCCGCCGTCGCCATGCGGTGGTCGTCGTAGGTGTGGAAGACGCCGCCGTGCAGCGGGCGCGGACGGATGTGCAGCCCGTCGGCCGTCTCGGTGACGTCACCCCCCAGCTCGTTGATCTCCTTGGTCAGCGCGGCCAGCCGGTCCGTCTCGTGCAGGCGCAGGTGCGCGACGCCGCGCAGCGTGGACGGCCCGTCCGCGAGGGCGGCGACGGCCGCGATGCCGGGGGTCAGCTCGCCGACCTCGCCCAGGTCCACGTCGATGCCGTGCACCGCACCGGAACCGGTGAACTCGAGCCCCCGCTCCGTCAGTTCGCAGGAGCCGCCCATCTGCGTGAAGATGTCGCGCAGCGCGTCACCGGGCTGCGTGGTGCGCTCCGGCCAGTCCGGGATCGTCACCTTGCCGCCCGTGACCAGGGCCGCCGCCAGGAACGGCTGGGCGTTCGACAGGTCCGGCTCGATCGTGATGTCCCGGCCGAGCAGGGCGCCGGGCGTGACCCGCCACACATGGGGTTCGCCGCCCGACTCCGGGGTGTCGACCTGGGCGCCGGCGGCGCGCAGCATGTCGACCGTCATCCGGATGTGCGGCATCGAGGGCAGTACCGACCCGGTGTGCCGCACCTCCACGCCCTGGTTGAAGCGCGGGCCCGACAGCAGCAGCGCGGAGACGAACTGGGAGGACGACGACGCGTCGATCGCGACCGGGCCGCCCTCGAGCGCCCCGCCGCCCTGCACCGTCAGCGGCAGCGCCCCGCGTCCCTCGTCGTCGATCCGGGCGCCCAGCGCGCGCAGGGCGTCGATCACCCCGTGCAGCGGCCGCTCGTACGACCTGGGGTCGCCGTCGAAGCGGATCGGGCCGTCGGCGAGCGTGGCGACCGGCGGCAGGAAGCGCATGACCGTGCCCGCGTTGCCCACGTCGACCGTGGCCGGGCCCTGGAGCCGACCCGGGATGACCCGCCAGGCCTCACCGGAGCCGTCCGGACCGCCGGTGACGGAGCTCGACGAGACCGTCTCCTCGATGCCGACGCCCATCGCGCGCAGGGCACCCGCCATCAGCAGGGAGTCGCGCGAGCGCAGCGGACGGCGCAGCCAGCCCGGCTCGGACGCCAGGGCGGCCAGCACGAGGGCCCGGTTGGTCACGGATTTGGAACCCGGCACCTGGACCGTCGCGTCGACGGCTCCGCTCGCGAGGGGGGCGGGCCACAGTGCGTCGGTGTGCGCGGGGTTCGAGGTCATGTCTTTACTTTAAGGGCCCGGGGCCGGACGACCTGTTCACAGGCCGAGCAGCCACCGCCCGCCGCCCATCAGGGAGCACAGCGACACGGCGTGGAAGAAGAACAGCCACATGCCCGCGGGCACGTGCGTCAGCCGGGAGAGCTGGTCCGCGTCCGAGTCGCCGGCGCCCCCGCGGCGTCGCTTGGACTGCAGCTCGAACGCCGGGCGCACCCCGCCGAGCAGCAGGAACCACACGACGACGTACGCGAACGCCGCCTGCACCTGCGGACCCGTCAGCCAGGACACCAGGAGGAAGGCGCCGCCGGTGATCACCACGGTGAGCACCCCGTACGCGTTCCTGATCATCACGAGCATCACCAGCAGCAGGGCCGTCGCCAGCCAGAGCAGCAGCGTGATGTGGCCCTCCGCGAGCAGCGCGGCGCCACCGAGGCCGAGCAGGGGCGGTGCCGTGTACCCCGCGGCGGCGGTCAGCACCATCCCGATGCCGGTCGGCCTGCCGCGGCTGACGGTGAGGCCGCTGGTGTCCGAGTGCAGCCGGATGCCGTCGAGGCGGCGGCCCATCAGGAGGGCGATCAGCCCGTGGCCGCCCTCGTGGGCGATCGTGATCGCGTTGCGCGACAGACGCCACACGGTGTGGGGGACGATCGCGGCCAGGGCGAGGACGCCGGTGGCGATCACCACCCACTGGTCGGGGTCGGACTGGGTCCCGAAGATCCGGTCCCAGAGGCTGGCGTCCATTTCTTGCGGCGCTCCCGTTCGTCGAGGGGGTTCTGGCACTGTGGCACGTATGTGCGGACGGTATGCAGCGAGTCGTGGGCCCGAGGATCTCGCAGACATCTTCGAGATCGAGCACTGGGAGCCCGAGGAGGCCTACGAGCCCGATCACAACGTGGCGCCGACCAAGACGGTCCACGTGGTGCTCGACCGCCCTCTGAAAGACGCCGCGGACCGCCGTCCGGTTCGCCAGCTGCGCCGCCTGACGTGGGGACTCGTGCCGTCCTGGGCCAAGTCGCCCGAGGGCGCGGCCCGGATGATCAACGCCCGCGCGGAGACGGTGCACGAGAAGCCGTCCTACAAGCGGGCCTTCGCCGCCCGGCGCTGCATCCTGCCCGCCGACGGCTATTACGAGTGGGTGACCGGCGCCGCCGAGCGGGACCTGGAGGTCGAGGGCCGCACGAAGCGCCCGCGCAAGCAGCCGTACTTCGTGACACCGGCGGACGGGTCCGTGTTCGCCATGGCCGGGCTCTACGAGTTCTGGCGGGACCGGACGCTGCCGGACGAGCACCCGCGAGCCTGGTGGGTGACGTGCTCGGTGATCACCACCGAGGCGGAGACCGCGCCGCTCGGGGTCGCACCGGCCGAGGGCCCGGGGTCGCTCGCGGAGATCCATCCGCGGATGCCGCTGATGCTGACCCCGGACCGGTGGGACGCGTGGCTGGATCCGGCCCGTACGGGGGTGGACGAGCTGCGGGGGCTGCTCGGTGCGCCGCCGGAGGGGCTGATGCGGGCGTACCCGGTGTCGACGGCCGTCAGCAACGTCCGCAACAACGGGCCCGAGCTGCTGAAGGAGCTCGACGGCCCGGAGGTCGGCACCCTCTTCTGATGCCGACCGGCGGCCGACCGGCGGCCGACCGGCGGCCTGCCGGGCGCCTCTCTGTGCCGTCGCAGGCGCGGGGGACCGTGCCCCCACCGGGGCGGCGGACGGACCGGGAGCGCGGCCCGGGGCACCATGGGCGCGTGACCCGAACCGAGATCGTGCCCACCGAGACGGGCGACGCCCGCATCTCCTGGTACCCGGCCCGCGCCGCGCAGCGGATCCTCGCCGTCGGCCACGGCGCGGGCGGCGGCATCGAGGCGAGGGACCTCCAGGCCCTCGCCGCGGCCCTGCCGGGCCAGGGGGTGACCGTCGCCCTCGTGGAACAGCCCTGGCGCGTCGCCGGGAAGAAGCTGGCCCCCGCGCCGAAGACCCTGGACGCGGGCTGGCGCGGCCTGTGGCCCGCGCTGTGCGAGCCGGGCCTGCCGGTGATCGCCGGAGGCCGGAGCGCCGGGGCCCGTGTGGCCTGCCGCACGGCGACGGAGCTGGGCGCGGCCGCCGTGCTCGCCCTGAGCTTCCCGCTGCACCCGCCGGGCCGGCCGGAGCGCTCCCGCGCCGGCGAACTGCTCGGGGCCGGCGTCCCGACCCTCGTCGTGCAGGGCGGCAACGATCCGTTCGGCAGGCCCGAGGAGTTCCCGGAGCGTTCCGGGCCCGGCGCCTACGAGCTCGTCGAAGTGCCTTACGGGGACCACGGGTTCGCGGTGCCGAAGCGGGCGCCCGTCGGCGCGGAGGAGACGCTGGGGACGATCACCGGGGCCGTCGCGGGGTGGGCTCGGTCACTTCGTTAGGCCGGGTCCGCGCCGCGGGAATGCCGCGGCCGGGATCGCTGTTGTGCGGATTGTCGGTGCACAGTCGTACGAGAGGAAGTCCGCCGCATGGGTTCGACCATCTGCCCGAGCCGCGCCACCGCTCCTGACCTGGAGTGGAGCGTGCTGAGCGCGGCCAAGAACGCTCCTCTTCGGGCGGCGGGCGGACCGGATCGTCGTCTATCCTCCGATTCGAGTGGGACCTCTCCGGGTCTCGCGACGTCGTCGGAGGAGGTGGGTCCGGTCGCAGGGACCGACGCAGGGACCGAAAACGGCCAGGCGGACCAGCCCGTGCCCGCGGAGTCGGCTGCCGAGCGCAGCGCGCGCTTCGAGCGGGACGCGCTGGAATTCCTCGACCAGATGTACTCCGCCGCCCTGCGCATGACGCGCAACCCGGCGGACGCGGAGGACCTGGTCCAGGAGACGTACGCGAAGGCGTACGCGTCGTTCCACCAGTTCCGCGAGGGCACGAACCTCAAGGCGTGGCTGTACCGGATCCTGACGAACACCTTCATCAACTCGTACCGCAAGAAGCAGCGCGAGCCCCAGCGCAGTGCGGCCGAGGAGATCGAGGACTGGCAGCTGGCACGGGCCGAGTCGCACATGTCGACCGGTCTGCGCTCCGCCGAGTCGCAGGCGCTCGACCACCTGCCCGACTCGGACGTGAAGCAGGCGCTGCAGGCGATTCCCGAGGAATTCCGCATCGCCGTGTATCTCGCGGACGTAGAGGGCTTTGCGTACAAGGAGATCGCGGACATCATGGGGACACCCATCGGGACGGTGATGTCCCGGCTCCACCGGGGCCGTCGCCAGCTGCGCGGCATGCTCGAGGACTACGCCCGTGACCGCGGGCTCGTCCCCGCCGGTGCCGGAGAGTCGAACGAAGCGAAAGGCTCGGGCTCATGAGCTGCGGAGAGCCGCACGAGACGGACTGCAGTGAAGTTCTCGATCATCTCTACGAGTTCCTGGACCACGAGATGCCGGACTCGGACTGCACCAAGTTCGAGGTGCACTTCGAGGAGTGCTCCCCGTGTCTGGAGAAGTACGGCCTCGAGCAGGCCGTGAAGAAGCTGGTGAAGCGGTGCTGCGGGCACGACGACGTGCCGGCCGACCTGCGGGCGAAGGTCATGGGCCGGATCGACCTGATCCGCTCCGGTGACGTCACCCCGGAGGACGGCTTCGGGAACTCGCTCGCCTGAGCGAGCGGATCCGGCCGTCCGGCCGGGTGTACGACCCGGCCGGGGCGCTGCGACCGCCCGCCGGAAGTGCCGTGCGGTACGCGGGAGTTCGTCTCCCGCGTCAGCTCCGTGCGTCAGTCGGTTCACCCGATCGTGCTAATCCGGGGCCCTCGGCCCCGGTATTCCCCCCGATGCGTCCCCGGTGACGCGGCGACCGTCCTATTCTCCGTGAACTGAACGCCACGGGGAGGGAGTTGGGGCATGCGGTCGGTTCCGCCGGTGGCCTGCGCCTTCGTGCTCCTCGCCCTGGGTGCGGGCCTCGTCTGTGCCGCCCCCGCGCTCGCCGCGGACACCGCCTGGCCCGCGCTCGCCCTGCTCGCCGCGGTCTACGCGGGCTGCGAGCACGCGGGCCGTTGCCGGATCATCGGGCGGCGGGCTCCCCGGGACATGGGCACGTTCTTTCCCGTCCTGCTTGCAGGAGCGTTTCTGCTTCCCCCGGCCGCCGCCGCGCTCGTCGCCGTCCCCGGCGCCCTGCTCGCCCGGGTCGACCAGCGGCCCAGAGCGCTGCGCCGGATGTGGCGCCCCGCCCGGCTCGCGCTCGCCGGCTGGGCCGCCGCCCAGGCCTTCGACCGGCTCGGCGGCGCAGCAGCCGTCTCCGCGCCCCGTCTCCCGTACGCGCTCGTGCCCTGCGGAGCGGGCGCGCTCGTCTTCTGCGCCGTGCTCACCCTCCTCGACGGCGGCATCCGCGTGACGGCCGAGCGGGTCCCGCCCCGCACCGCCTGGCGCGGTCTCTTCCCGCGCACCCTCGCCCCCGTCGCCGTGCACGGACTCGCCGGGATGATGATGGCGGTCCTGTGGGCCGGTCCGTACGGGCCGTTCGCCTCGCTGCTCGTCCTGCTGCCGATGTACATCTCCTGCTGGGTCTTCGCCCAGTACCAGCGCGAGCGCGCCGCCCACCAGGCCACCATCAGGGCGCTGGTCCAGGCCGTCGACATCAAGGACGGCTACACCCGCGGCCACAGCGAGCGCGTCGGCCAGGCCTCGATGCTGATCGCCCGTGAGCTCGGGATGGCCGAGGACCGCGTCGAGGTGCTGCGCTTCGCCGGGATCCTGCACGACGTCGGCAAGCTCGGCGTCCCCACCCGGCTGCTGCGCAAGGACGGCCCGCTGACGCCCGAGGAGCGCAAGGTGATCGAACTGCATCCCGAGTACGGGCACGAGATGGTGCGCGGCATCGGGTTCCTCGGCGAGGCCCGCGCCGCGATCCTGCACCACCACGAGCGGCTCGACGGCAGCGGCTACCCGTACGGGCTCGCCGGTGACCGCATCCCCGAGTTCGCCCGGGTCGTCGCGGTCGCCGACGCCTTCGACGCCATGACGTCCACCCGGACCTACTCGCGCGCCCGGCCGGTCCCCGTCGCACTGGCCGAACTGGAGCGGTGCGCCGGGTCCCAGTTCGACCCGCAGATGGTCGGCGCACTGGGGCGGGTGCTCGGCCGCGACGGCTGGCACCCGGTCGTCACGGCCGACGAGACCCTGCCGCCCGCCCCGCGCACCGAGTCCGTGCCCGCCCCGGGGGCGGCCACGCCGTGACGGGGCGCGTGCCACGCGGACCCGCGCCCCGCACCAGGGCGCCCCGGCCGTGCTCCCCGCTCGTCGTGGGCGTGCACACCGTCGCGGCGGCCCTCGCGCTCGTCGCCCTCGCCGTGACCGCCTGGCGGGGTGTCGAGGACCGTGGTGTCGCGCTCGCCTTCGGAGTCCTGGTCGCGGTCGGCGAGCTCGCCCGCTGGGGCCGGACCGGCGACCGCGAGCCCGCACCGCTCGGCACCGCGGGCGCCCTCGCGTACGCCCTGCTCGGCGAGGTCGCCGGTGACTCGGCCCGGCACGGGACGTTCCAGATCGTCGCCGTCACCCTGGCGGGCGCGCTCGTCGGCTGTGTCCCGCACATCGCGCGCGGCACCGGACCGACCGCCGACCAGATGGCCCGCCGCGTCCTCACCGTCGGCTTCGCCGCCGTCTGCTTCCAGCCGCTCTACGCCCAGGGCCGGCTCGCCCAGTGGGTCGGCGACGGACCCGGCTACGCGCTCCTCGTCGTCGGCCTGCTGGCCCTGATCGCCCTGTGCGACGCCGTGCTCGCCGCCGTCCTCGCGCACGCCCGCACCGGCTGGCCGTTCGGCCCGCTGCTGCGCGACGAGCTGCGGGCCGTGCCCGGCATCGGCTCCGCGGTCTGCGCGACCGGGGCGGTGAGCGCCCTGGCCGTCGCCGTCGCCGGGCTGTGGGCCCTGCCCGTGATCAGCCTGCCGCTCCTGCTGACCCAGCTGGCCTTCCGGCGCTACGCCTCGGTCCGGGCCACCTACCGGCAGACCATCGCCTCGCTGGCCCGCGCCACCGAGATCGCCGGGTACACGCCGCACGGGCACGCCCTGCGGGTGGCCGCGCTGAGCCGCGCCGTGGGGCGCGACCTGGGCCTGTCGGAGCCCGAGCTGACCGTCCTGGAGTACGCCGCCCTCATGCACGACATCGGCCAGCTCTCGCTGCTCGACCCGGTGACCGACGGCGCCACCGCCGCGCTGCCCGCCGACCGGCAGCGCCGGATCGCCCTGCTCGGCGGCGCCGTGGTCCGGCAGACCGGGGTGGACGCCCGCGTCGCCACGGTGGTCGAGCGGCAGGCCGACCCGTACCGTGAGCAGCCAGTCGCCGCGCGCATCGTGCGGGCGGCCAACGCGTACGAGGAGATGGCGAGGGAAGAGGGTCCCCAGGGGCCGCTTGCGGCCCTGGAACGGCTCCGTCTCGGCACCGGCCGCGATTATCAGCCAGAGGTGGTGGAAGCCCTGGCCAGAGTGGTCTCGCGGCCCGGTCTGAGCCTGGGGCAGGCTGGGTAACCCGTGGGTAATGAGCGGGCGTCCGACCGTCCGTGGTTGGATGCGAATGAGCCCGAAGAACAGGGTGTGTCCGGGGGCACAGGCCTCGAGAATCGGCAGGCGGGAATCGTGAGGATCTTCGGCAAGGGACGGCACCGGCCCTCGGCCTCGTGGCGACAGGCCACGGACCGCGCGTTCACGCTGATCGGTGACGGCCGGTACGAGGACGCGGGCGCACTGCTCACCCGCGCCGCGGACCTGGAGCCGTGGCTCTCCGAGTCCTGGTTCAATCTGGCGCTGCTGCACAAGTTCCGGCACGACTGGGAGCAGGCGCGCAGCGCGGGCCTGCGCGCCGTGGCCCTGCTCGAGCGCGAGACCGGCGCCCCGGACTGGTGGAACGTGGGCATCGCCGCCACCGCCCTGCAGGACTGGCCGCTGGCCCGGCGGGCCTGGCAGGCGTACGGCCTGAAGGTCCCGGGCGGCGCGGCCGTCGCGGGCGAGCCGACCGGCATGGACCTGGGCAGCGCCGCGGTGCGGCTGTCCCCGGAGGGCGAGGCCGAGGTCGTCTGGGGGCGCCGGCTCGACCCCGCGCGTATCGAGGTGCTCTCCATCCCGCTGCCGTCCTCGGGGCGGCGCTGGGGCGAGGTCGTGCTGCACGACGGCGTCCCGCACGGCGAGCGGACGACGGCGACCGGGCACGCGTACCCCGTGTTCGACGAGATCGAGCTGTGGGCGCCGTCGCCGGTGCCGACCTGGGTCGTGCTCCTGGAGGCGGAGGCCGAGTCCGACCGGGACGCGCTGGAGCGCCTGGCGGCGGACGCCGGGTTCGCGGCGGAGGACTGGTCGTCGTCGGTGCGGCTGCTGTGCCGCACGTGCTCGGAGTCGCGGATGCCGTCGGACGAGGGGGACGGGACGCACCTGGACCCGCACGACCACAGCGAGCCGGGGCACCCCGGGCCGCTGGGGCACCGCACCGACGGTCAGCTGTGGGTGCCGGAGCGGGAGTGCGGCGTGGCCGCGCCGGCCTCGCTGGTGCGGGGGCTGCTGGACGGCTGGGTCGCGGACGCGCCGGACTCACGCGACTGGCGGGACCTCGAAGAGGTCTGCTGACGCCGTTCCGGCCGCCGCCGCGGGCCGGGGGCCCCGTACCCTGTAAGGGCACCGTTCCCGTATCTCAGGAAGGCTCACGTCCCTCATGGCGCAGCAGGACACCGAGAAGCAGCACGCCGGCGTGCTCCCCGTGGACGACGAGGGCTTCGTCATCGACACCGAGGACTGTGAGGCGCGGGAGGCGGCGTACCGGGAGCGGGGCACCTCGCGTCCGATCACGGTCGTCGGGAACCCGGTGCTGCACAAGGAGTGCCAGGACGTCACCACGTTCGGCCCCGAGCTCGAGACCCTGGTCGACGACATGTTCGCCAGCCAGCGCACCGCCGAGGGCGTGGGCCTCGCGGCCAACCAGATCGGCGTGGGCCTGAAGGTCTTCGTCTACGACTGCCCGGACGACGAGGGCGTGCGCCACACCGGCGTCGTGTGCAACCCGGTGCTCCAGGAGCTGCCCGCGGACCGCCGCCGCCTCGACGACTCCAACGAGGGCTGCCTGTCCGTGCCGACCGCGTACGCGGAGCTGGCCCGGCCCGACTACGCGGTGGTCACCGGCCAGGACGAGAAGGGCAACGCGATCACGGTGCGCGGCACGGGCTACTTCGCGCGCTGCCTCCAGCACGAGACGGACCACCTGTACGGCTACCTGTACATCGACCGCCTGTCGAAGCGTGAGCGGAAGAACGCCCTGAAGCAGATGGAGGAGGGCACCCCGCGGTACGAGGTGGTGCCCAACGCGTAGCACCGACTCCCGCCCCGCAGGGGCCGGTTGAGCGTCGAGCGGCGCCCGGTACGGATCACATCCGGCCGGGCGCCGTCGTGTCGGGTCCGCCGACGTCTACGGCCCGGTGTACGGGATGTGTACCGGAACCGGTCGCGGGCGGGCGCTTGTGCGAACAGGATCGGCCGCAGGTGACCCAGATTCGGTCATGTAAGGGGACGATTCCGGCGGAGGGGGGTAGTGAGGGGAGCAAATCCGTTCCCAGAACGGTCAGTTGTGGTGCTGAATAGAAAGCGCGGGGATACGCAACGGCGCGCGCCCGGCACAGCCGGCGGGCGTACGCCGACAGGTGGCAGAGAGGGGTTTGTTCGTGGCTGCTTATCCGGAGACCGTGGTCCCACCGGCGCTGGCGCTGCCTGCGATCGAGGATGCGTTTCCTCGCAACCTGCACCCGTATTGGCCCAGGCTTCAGGAGAAGACCCGCTCCTGGCTGCTGGAGAAACGACTGATGCCCGCCGACAAA
>NZ_WWIA01000462.1 GCF_009870065.1 Streptomyces sp. SID5785
GGGCTGGTGGGCCGTGCGCCGCCGCGACGCCTGACGCTTGCGGCGGTCCGGCCTCCGGCCTACGGCTCCCGGCTTCCGGCCTACGGCTCCCGGCCTCCGGTCCCCGGCTCCCGTACGTCCGTACGGTCGGGCGGCGCGTTGTCGGCGCGAGGAACTACCCTGCGAGCATGGGATCTTGACCCCGGGCGGCACGCCCGGGGCGCGGGTCGAGCAGCCGGCGCACGAAGGGGAGCACATGAGCGACGACAGCGCGCAGCAGCCGGGAGAGCGCATCGCGAGCCACATCGCGCACAACGCCCGTGTGTGGAACTACTGGCTGGGCGGCAAGGACCACTACGAGGTCGACGAGCAGGTCGGCGACATGGTCACGTCCATGTACCCGAGCATCGGCGAGGTCGCCCGCGCCGACCGTGCCTTCCTCGGCCGCGCGGTCTCCTTCCTCGCCGGGGAGGCGGGCATCCGCCAGTTCCTCGACATCGGTACGGGCCTGCCGACGGTGGACAACACGCACGAGGTGGCCCAGCGCATCGCCCCGGACGCCCGGATCGTCTACGTGGACAACGACCCGATCGTGCTGACCCACGCCCGCGCCCTGCTCACCAGCACGGCCGAGGGTGCCACCGACTACGTCGACGCGGACGCGCACGACCCCGCCGCCATCGTGCGGACGGCCTCGGACACGCTCGACTTCGACCGGCCCGTCGCGATCATGCTGCTGGGCATCCTGAACTTCGTCCTGGACACCCAGGAGGCGACGGGGATCGTCCGGCGCCTCGTCGACGCCGTCCCGTCCGGCAGCTACGTGGTCCTCACGCATCCGACCCTGGAGCTGGGCGGCGAAGGCAACGAGGCGGCGATGAAGTTCTGGAACGAGAACGCGACCCCGCCGATCACCGCGCGCACCGGCGCCGAGGTGCGGGGTTTCCTGGACGGCCTGGAGATCGTGGAGCCCGGACTGGTCTCCTGCGCCCGCTGGCGTTCCGAGGGCGCCGAGGAGGGCCCGCTGGTGGCCCAGTTCGGCGTGGTGGCCCGCAAGCCGTAGCGACGGCGCGGGCCGCACGGGGGAAGAGCCCGGGCGCACCCACGACGGCGGGCGGCCTGCGCCTATTCAGGGGTGGCGGCCCGGCGCAGCCGCGCGTACTCCTCGGCCATCGTCGCGGCCGTCCAGTGCGCGTTGAGCCCGCTCGGGTTGGGCAGGACCCACACCCGGGCGCCGCCGATCAGCCGTTCCTGCGGCCCGATCGCGGCCTTCGGCTCGCCGAACGCCGCGCGGTACGCGGTCACGCCCACGACGGCGAGCCGGCGCGGCCGCAGCCGCTCCACCTTGGCCTCCAGGAGCCGGCCGCCCTCGCGGAACTCGGCGGGGCTCAGCTCGTCGGCCCGCGCGGTGGCCCGCGCGACGACGTTGGTGATCCCGAGCCCGTACGACAGGAGTTCGTCCTGCTCGTCGGGCCGCAGCAGGCGGGGGGTGAACCCGGACAGGTGGAGCACCGGCCAGAACCGGTTGCCGGGCCGCGCGAAGTGGTGACCGGTCGCGGCCGTCATCAGTCCCGGATTGATCCCGCAGAACAGGACGGAGAGGCCGCCCGCGACGACGTCCGGTACGAGACGGTCGCGGGCGGCCTCCAGGTCCGCGGGGGTGAGCCGGGTCAGAGGATGGCCCCGGGGGTGTACCCGGCGGCCTCCGGGTGCTGCTTCGCGATCTCCTCGACGCGCGCGACGATCTGCCCGACCTGGCCGGCGGCGGCGCCGGTGAAGGACAGCTTGTCGGCCATCAGCGCGTCGAGCTCGGCGCGGTCGAGCGGGATGCGGGCGTCGGCGGCCAGCTTGTCGAGCAGCTCGTTGCGCTCGGCGCCCTGCTCCCGCATCGCGAGGGCCGAGGCCACCGCGTTCTCCTTGATGGCCTCGTGGGCCTCCTCGCGGCCGACACCGGCCCGCACGGACGCCATGAGCACCTTCGTGGTGGCGAGGAACGGCAGGTACCGGTCCAGCTCACGGGCGACGACGGCCGGGAACGCGCCGAACTCGTCGAGGACCGTCAGGAACGTCTCCAGGAGGCCGTCGAGCGCGAAGAACGCGTCCGGCAGCGCCACGCGACGGACCACGGAGCAGGACACGTCGCCCTCGTTCCACTGGTCGCCCGCCAGCTCGCCGGTCATCGACGCGTAGCCGCGCAGGATCACCATGAGGCCGTTGACGCGCTCGCAGGAGCGGGTGTTCATCTTGTGCGGCATCGCCGACGAGCCGACCTGGCCCGGCTTGAAGCCCTCGGTGACCAGCTCGTGCCCGGCCATCAGACGGATCGTCTTGGCCAGCGACGAGGGGGCCGCGGCGAGCTGCACCAGCGAGGTGACGACCTCGTAGTCGAGCGAGCGCGGGTAGACCTGGCCGACGGAGGTGAAGGCCTGGGAGAAGCCGAGGTGACCGGCGATCCGGTCCTCCAGCTCGGCCAGCTTCGTGTCGTCGCCGCCCAGCAGGTCCAGCATGTCCTGTGCGGTGCCGACGGGGCCCTTGATGCCGCGCAGCGGGTAGCGGGTGAGCAGCTCCTCGACCCGGCCGTACGCGACGAGCAGTTCGTCGGTGGCGGTCGCGAAGCGCTTCCCGAGGGTCGTGGCCTGCGCCGCGACGTTGTGCGAGCGGCCCGCCATGACCAGCTCGCCGTACTCGCCGGCCAGCTTGCCGAGGCGCGCGAGGACGGCGACGGAGCGGTCCCGGACCAGCTCGAGGGAGAGCCGGATCTGCAGCTGCTCGACGTTCTCCGTCAGGTCGCGGGACGTCATGCCCTTGTGGACCTGCTCGTGCCCGGCGAGCGCGTTGAACTCCTCGATGCGCGCCTTCACGTCGTGCCGCGTGACCTTCTCGCGCTCGGCGATGGAGGCCAGGTCGACCTGGTCGAGCACGCGCTCGTAGTCGGCGATCGCGGCGTCCGGCACCTCGATCCCCAGGTCCTTCTGGGCCTTCAGAACGGCAAGCCAGAGGCGGCGCTCCAGCTTCACCTTCTCCTCGGGGGACCAGAGGGTGGCGAGCTCGGTGGAGGCATAGCGTCCGGCGAGTACGTTCGGGATACGGGGCTTGGCAGGCGCAGTCACGTGGACCGAGTTTACCGGGCGTCCCTACAAGCTCCGCACCACGGCAGGGATGGAGGAACCTACAGCTCAACGAGGGCGCCGACCCCCCTGACGCGGGCGGGGCGCCGTCGCCCCCTCGTACATGCCGCCGGTGCGGGATCCGTCTCAGGGCTCCGGGTGAGGTGCGGCCTGCGGTTCCGGCCCGGTCAGTGTCCGCACCGCGCGCTCCAGACGTGTCCTGCGTACCTCGGGGGTCGCCGCCTGGAGCAGCGGGAGCAGCACGAGGTAGCGAGCGGTGCGGTCGAGGGACGCGAAGGCGGCGTCCGCCGCCGGGTCCGCGGCGAGGGCCGCCGCGAGATCGTCGGGGACGGTGGCCGCCGACTGGGACGCGTAGGCGCGGTCCCAGCGGCCGTCCTCCTGGGCCCGCCTGACCTCCGCGAGACCGGGTTCGCGCATCCGGCCCGCCGCTGCGAGGGCGGCGACCTTCTCGACGTTGACCTGGGACCACAGGCTCCGCTTGCGGCGCGGCACGTACCTCTGCAGGTAGTACTTCTCGTCGAGGCCGCGGCGCCGGCCGGAGACCCAGCCCCAGCACAGGCCGGTGTCGACCAGCTCGTCGTCCGTGACTGAGGCGATCCCCGACGCCTTCTTCGCCACCTTGACCCACAGGCCCGCCTCGCGCGCGTGGTGCTCGGCCAGCCAGTTCTCGAAGGCCTCGGCGTCCGGGAACGCGCGGACCTCCACCCCGTCGAACTCCTCCATGGGGGCAGCCTAGAGCCCTGTCTGGGCCCTGTCAGGCGTCGGGCGGCGTGGAGACGTCCCCGTAGGGCTCGAGAGCGGCCCGCTTGGGCGCGCGTCCGTCGCCCGAGGAACGGCCCGTGAGACGGCGGCCGATCCACGGCACCAGGTGCTGCTTGGCGAAGCGGGCGTCGGCGACGCGCCGCGCACCCCAGTTCGGCCGCGCGGCCGCGTCCAGTGGCGCCCGCCAGTCGGACTCCGGCGGGTATCCCAACGCCTGCCACACGGCCTCCGCCACCCGCTCGTGCCCCTCGGCGGTCAGGTGCAGCCGGTCGACGTCCCACAGCCGCTGCTCGCCGAGGACCGGCGCCCCGTACAGGTCGACGACCACGGCGCCGTGCCGCGCCGCGAGGTCGTCGATGCAGGTGAAGAGCTCCTCCATGCGCGGCCGGAAGCGCTCCATGACCGGTCCGTCGCGCCCGGGGCTGCGCATCAGGACCAGCTGTTCGCAGGAGGGGGCGAGACGCTCGACGGCCTCGGTGAGCAGCCCCCGCACGCGCCCCATGTCGCACTTGGGCCGCAGGGTGTCGTTGAGCCCGCCGACGAGGGTGACCACGTCGGCCTTCATCGCGGCGGCGACATCGATCTGCTCGTCGACGATCTGCCCGATGAGCTTGCCGCGCACGGCCAGATTGGCGTAACGGAAGCCGGGGCTGCGGGCGGCCATCCGGCCGGCGAGCAGGTCCGCCCAGCCGCGGTACGACCCGTCGGGAAGCCGGTCCGACATGCCCTCGGTGAAGGAGTCGCCGACCGCGACGAGACTGGTGTACTTGACATTCATCTGCATGGCGCCAGAGATCGTATCCCGGGCCGCGGCGTGGTCCGCCACGACCCGGGAACGCCGGGTCAGACGGGCTGCCCGAACAGCTCGCGCAGGACGTCCTCCATGGTGACCATGCCCGCGAGCCGGCCGTCCGCGCCGAGCACGGCGGCCACGTGGGTGCGGCTGCCGCGCATGGCGGTGAGGACGTCGTCCATGGGCGTCGTCTCGCGTACGCGCGCGATGGAGCGCATGTCGGGCACCCGGAACGGCAGGTCGCGCGGGGCCGCGTCCAGCGCGTCCTTCACGTGGAGGTAGCCCACGATGCGCCGGCCCTCGTCCACGACGGGGAAGCGCGAGAAGCCCGACTCGGCCGACAGCTGTTCCAGCTGCTCGGGGGTGACGCCCACGCGCGCGTAGACGACCTCCTCCAGGGGCAGGACGACGTCCTTCACCGGGCGGCGGCCCAGTTCCAGGGCGTCGTGCAGGCGCTCCTGGGCGCGGTCGTCGATGAGACCGGCGTCCGAGGAGTCCTTGACCATGCGCGCGAGCTCGTCGTCCGAGAACGTGGCCGCGACCTCGTCCTTGACCTCCACCCTGAGCAGTTTCAGGAGGGTGTTCGCGAAGGCGTTCACCGTGAAGATCACCGGGCGCAGCGCCCGGGCCAGGGCCACCAGCGGCGGGCCGAGCAGCAGGGCCGAACGGACCGGCTCGGCCAGCGCGATGTTCTTGGGGACCATCTCGCCGAGCAGCATGTGCAGGTACGTCGCGACGGACAGAGCGATCACGAACGAGATCGGATGCACCAGGCCGTGCGGCACCCCGACGGCGTCGAACAGCGGCTCCAGCAGGTGCGCGATCGCGGGCTCGGCGACGATGCCGAGGACCAGGGTGCACAGCGTGATGCCGAGCTGCGCGGCGGCGAGCAGGGCGGAGACGTGCTGCAGCCCCCACAGGACGCTGCGGGCCCGCCGGTCGCCCTCCTCGGCGTGCGGCTCGATCTGGCTGCGCCGCACGGAGATCAGGGCGAACTCGGCGCCGACGAAGAACGCGTTGACGACCAGGGTCGCCAGGCCGATCAGCAACTGGATCGCGGTCATCGGTTTGCCCCCTTCGTCTTGCGGTGCCGGTCCCGTTCCCGGTCCCGGTCTCTGTCCTTACCTCTGTCCCTGTCCCTGTCCCTGCCTCGGTCCGGGAACCTGTCCCTGGCCCCGTCCTCGGTGTCCGGGGTGTCCTCGGCGGCCGGCGCGTGCAGCAGGACGCGTGCGGCGCGGTGTCCGTGTGCGTCGACCACGTCGAGGCGCCAGCCGGTGACCTCGACGGTGTCACCGACGCCGGGGATGCGCCCCAGCTCGGTCGCCACGAGACCGGCCAGCGTCTCGTACGGGCCGTCGGGCACCCGCAGCCCGACCCGCGCGAGCCGGTCGGTGCGGGCGGCGCCGTCGGCCGAGTACAGGGTCCGCCCGGCGTCGTCGGTGCCGGCGGGCGCGATGTCGGGCGTCTCGTGCGGATCATGCTCGTCCCGCACCTCGCCGACGACCTCCTCGACGATGTCCTCCAGCGTCGCGACGCCCGCGGTCCCGCCGTACTCGTCGATGACGACGGCCATCGTGCGCTTGCCGGACAGCCGGTCGAGCAGCCGGTCCACGGTGAGCGTCTCGGGGACGAGCAGCGGCTCGCGGAGCAGGTCGGCGACGCCCTTGCGGGCCCGCTGGTGGTCGGGGACGGCGAGCACGTCCTTGATGTGGACGACACCGACGACCGAGTCGAGACTGCCGCGGTAGACGGGGAAGCGGGACAGACCGGTGGCGCGGGTCGCGTTGGCCACGTCCTCGCAGGTGGCCTGGAGGTCCAGGGCCATGACCTGGACGCGCGGCGTCATCACGTTCTCCGCGGTGAGGTCGGCCAGGTTCAGGGTGCGCACGAACAGCTCGGCGGTGTCCGCCTCGAGGGCGCCCTCCTTGGCCGAGTGCCGGGCCAGCGCCATCAGCTCCTGGGGGCCGCGCGCGGAGGCGAGCTCCTCGGTGGGCTCGATGCCGAAGCGGCGCACCAGCCGGTTCGCCGTGTTGTTGAGGTGGGTGATGAACGGGCGGAAGAGTGCGCTGAACCAGCGCTGCGGCGTCGCCACCCGCTTGGCCACGGCCAGCGGCGAGGAGATCGCCCAGTTCTTCGGCACCAGTTCACCGACGACCATCAGGAACACGGTCGACAGGGCGGTGCCGAGGACGAGCGCGACCGAGGTCGACGCCGAGCCCGGGACGCCCAGGGACTCGAGCGGGCCCGCGATGAGCTTGGCGATGGACGGCTCGGCGAGCATGCCGACGACCAGATTGGTGACGGTGATGCCGAGCTGGGCACCGGAGAGCTGGAACGTCAGATTCCGTACGGCCTTGAGGGCGCCGGCCGCGCCGCGCTCGCCGCGCTCCACGGCCGTCTCGAGGTCGCTGCGCTCGACGGTCGTGAGCGAGAACTCCGCCGCGACGAACGCGCCGCAGGCCAGGGAGAGCAGCACGGCCACGGCGAGCAGGAGTACTTCGGTCATCGGGTCACCTCCGTCCCATCTTCGGCCAGTGACGGGAGGGGCGCGCGATCACGGGGACCGTGCAGGAGGAAGGACCGGGTACTGGGAGGCTCGCCCATGGGCGGACGCTCACACCTTTCGCAGAAGTTCCGATGAGTCAGCCCATAGTAAAGGATCGGCAAAGCGTGCGTGTCGGTCGGGAGATCAGGGAGCGGTCAGGGGCTTCACCCAGCGCGACCACTGCGGCTCGGGCGCGTACCCGGCGGCTTCCCACGCACGGTGGGCCCGCTCGTTCCGGTCCAGGACCATCGCGTCGCCGCGTCGCCCGCCGAGTGCCACGAACCGCTCCTCGGCCGCCGCGAGCAGCGCCGATCCGATGCCCTGACGCCGGGCCTCCGGCCGCACCGCGAGCCGGTACAGATGGCACCGCCACCCGTCGAACCCCGCGATCACCGTCCCGACCAGCGCTCCGTCGCGCTCCGCGAGCAGCAGGGCGCCGGCGTCCCGGGCGACCAGCCGGTCCACGCCCGCGCGGTCGTCGCTGATGCTCGTGCCCTCGGCGGCGGTCCGCCAGAACTCCAGCACGGTCGGCACGTCGGAGGGGCACGCGGCCCGGATACGAAGATCACTCATGCCGCGATCCCACCACCGCCGGCCCGGCGCACGCCGCCGATTTCACATGCCGGACGGGCCGGCCTCGCCCTTGCCGGTACTAGCCTTCCGGCGCCAGGGGGGCCGCGCCGTCGTCCCGGGGGCGGCGCGCGGTGCCGAGCACGCAGTACGTC
>NZ_WWIA01000463.1 GCF_009870065.1 Streptomyces sp. SID5785
TGCGGCATTTCCTGGGAACTGGCAGCCCCTGCGGATCACGCACTGGGGGCACGCGCCGCCGTGGCCTGGGATGCGCTCCAGCGCAGCGCACCCGGCCGGATCCGCTCGTGTGAGAACACCGACGAATGCAGCCTGTTCCTCATCGACCACTCCAAGAGCAACAGCGCCCGATGGTGCTCGATGGCCGGCTGCGGGAACCGCATGAAAGCCAGACGTCACTACGAGCGACGAAAGAACGCCCAGCCCACGACCTGAGCGGTCACCGCCGCGGCCGGCGGCGGGTGGCACGCTCGCGAGTCACCGGTACGACGTCGGCGTACCCGGCCCCGCACGCCGGGGCCGGGACGGGCTCATGAGGAGGGCTGCTCCTGTGGCTGCTCCTGTGGGCGTAGCCAGCCTCGAGCGACGGCCAGCCAGGCTGTTGCACGCTGCCAAGGTGGCTCGTGAACGGCCCGGGCCATGACCTCGGCCGCCTCCGGGTCGGTCGGGGCCTGGGCCTCGACCAGATCGACGAGACGGAAGGAGTGCCCCAGGGTCACGGCGACGAGGTCGCGGGCGAGCCGCTCGGCTTCGTCGCAGAGCCGCAGCGCACGTGTCGCGTCCAACTCGGCCCATATTCGGGCCGCCTGGCCCAGGTAGGCGGCCTCCTCACCCTCGCAGGCACGTGCCGCCCGTTCCACTGTGGCCAGTGCGCCGACCGCTCTGCGTCGGCGTTCCTCGTCGATCGACGGCAACTGTCCGACCGCACACGCTGACGTCGCCGACCGCGGCGTGCCGGACGGGTTGTCATGCGCTTGCGCCAGAAGGGTTTCCGCCTCGGACGCGGTAGCACGCTCGCCCGGGTCCTTCACGAGGAGCCGGGTGACGAGCCGAGTCAGGCCCTCACCGGCCCGGCGCGCGGGAGGCGGGTCGTCGAACAGGACCGCCCCGAGTGTCACGCCCGCCGTGTCCCTGCGAAAAGGCGACAACTCCCTCGACCGTCTGGTACAGCGTGGCCCCTAGGGAAAAGAGATCGGCGGCCGGTCCCGCAGGTTCGCCCCGGGCACGCTCCGGAGCCAGGTACTCGACGGAGCCGATGATCATGCCCGTCTCGGTGAGCGCCGTGTCGTGCTGATGAACCGCGATCCCGAAGTCCACCAGGAGGATGTGACCGTCGCGGGTGAGCATCACATTGGCGGGCTTGATGGCGCGGTGGTGAATCCCCGCCGCGTACGCTGTGCTCAGTGCGCCGAGCAGGGCCGCGCCGATCCTGACCGTCTCGCCGACGCCCAACGGCCCGTTCTGCTCCAGGCGTTGCTGCAGAGACACTCCGTCCACGAGTTGCATGACGATCCGCGGCACGCCGTCGTGGACGATGACGTCGTGCACGGCCACGACGTTCGGATGGTCGCGCAAGCGGGCTGCGTTACGGGCCTCGCGCTCGGCGCGGACCAATCGCTGGTGCCGCTCCTCGTATGACACCGAAAGCGGAATCCAGACGGACTTGACGGCCACGTCGAGGCCGAGCCGCTCGTCTCTGGCTCGCCACACCTCCCCGAATCCACCGGCGCCCAGGCGCTCGGGTTCCGTCCTGTCGGCCATACGTCCCCACTTCCATCGAGCTCCGGTGAACGCCCCGGACCTCTACCCGCAGGAGGGCGTTTGGTCGCTGGTCAAGCGCGACATCGGCAACCTCGCGGCGGCCGACCTCGGCGAGATCACCAGGACCGTGAAGCGCAGGCTCCAGCAGATCCAGTACCGCCCGCACGTAGTCGACGGCTGCCTCGCCGGCACTGGCCTTGCGATCCACGAGTAACGAACCCGGGGATCGACCGGCCTGCTACGTGGCCCTACGATCGCTGCACCCTGCCGAACGCCTGTGCCCGACGAATTGAGTGAGCCCGTGAGCGACGACGTCCTGTCGATCATTCCAACCGATCCCCAGTGGCAGCCCGGCCGGGCGGCGGCCGAGCGGACTGCCGCGCTCGCCGCGGACCTGGCTCCCGGCCTGTCCGATGGCGTAAAGGTCGAGATCGACGTCGCTTGGTACGACACCCTCACCCCCGTCGACTGCGGCGACAACCTGGAACGGATCGGCTGTCCGCACTGCGGCGCCTCGATCGACACCGAGTGGTACGCCGACCTGCTGGAGAGCCACTGCGAGGACGGCTTCGCCACCCTGGTCGTGGAAGTGCCCTGCTGCGGCACCGACACGTCGCTGGATGCGTTGGACTACGACTGGCCGTGCGGCTTCGCCCGCTTCGAGATCGCAATCTGGAACCCCGAACGTGGCTGGTTCGCTGCCGAGGACCTGGTCACTTTCGGCGACACACTGGGGCACTCGGTGAAGCAGATCAGGGCCCATATCTGACTCAGGTCTCAGCGGGAACCGAGGCCAGCCGTCCAGGCCGGCATTACTCATTCAAGCTCAGTAGCTGGCGGGCTAGGGATGCCAAATGTTGCCGAATTGACGCATCGGGTAAAGCGATAGATCTCTATGCTGGCGGAAAGGTTGTGAATTACTCTGCAAGCGCTGATCGCGTCGCTTCGATGTTAGGCGACCGGAATGGTGAAACAGGTGGTGTGGTCATGGAGGTAAGGAAAGTGTGTGAGCGGCCGGATGGGTCTGAGAAGGGTCCATACGGTGGGGATCTAGCGGATGACCGAATCAATGTGAGAAATGCTGTGCGGGCAAGTGTCGACGGAGCGCATTTCGGCCTGTTCAGTACGGTGGTAGCTGTCGTTGTATTGCTTCACTTCGGTGTCTTCAAATGGGCAATGATCGTTGGTGTCGGTTTCTTCTCATGGTTCATTCTCTGCTGTATTGTGATACATGCAGGTGGAGGTCGTGGGCGGGACAGATTTAAAAGGGCCTATGTGGCTACCTTCGGGTGGGGTGAATTTATAACGCCGTGAATGTTCGTGCATGACCCGGCCAATGTCTTTGGTGTGGATGCACCGGGCCAGTCGACCCTCCCTGCAGCACCCATCCGGTCGAGGGCTTCGTTGTCGAGGCGCCGCCACAAGTCGGCTCGTGCCCACGCATCTGTCACAGCCCGTCGGGAACGAGTTCGCGCTCAGGATCCACATCCATGGTTGGGCGATCGCCGCCCAGCGCAGTCTTCTACCATGATTGAGTGATCGATTATGACGATTCGGGCCGCCCTATGGTTCAGCTGGGAGACTCCGAGCCTGCACGCCTACTGATCTCGGAACCGGCCCGAAGGTACGAAGACGAACCAACGCTCGACTTCCTCGTCAGGGCCCAGGGCCCCTGGGGGAACGTCGAGACCTCCGTGGAGACCTGGGGCGGCGACGGACTCGACACTTTCCTGGTCTCACTTGCCGAAGACTTCCGGGGCTGGGAAGGAGTGCGCACCTGGCACTCTCTCTGCTACGACCTGACCCTCGCGGCGGAGCACCACGCTGGTGGCCACGTCCAACTGACATGGAGGATCTGCGATCGGGCGCCGTCCGAGGAATGGCATTTCGAGACCTGCACGGTGCACGCGGCGGGAGAGGAAATGCGCAACCTCGCGGCCGAAATCCATACGTTCATTGCGAGCGCCGCGGAGTAGTGAGGAGATCGTAACGCGATCTTGTCGAAATGCCCTGGGCGGGCGTGACCGGTGTGATGATTCTGCCGCCGGTGTGGGAGTGAGCACTCGGCCGTGGATCGTGGACGACGACTTGTGGGCACTAATCGAACCGCTGCTCCCGGCCTGGCCGGAGCAGCCTCCAGGCCCTAGGCCGTTGCCGGACAGACTCTGTTTGCAGGGCATCCTGTACGTTCTGTTCAACGATATCGCCTGGCAACTTCTGCCCCTGGAGCTGGGGTTCGGCTCCGGTCAGACCTGTTGGCGACGGCTGGATCGCTGGCAGCAGGCCGGAGTTTTCGACCGGCTCCACCGGCTGCTGCTCGCCAAACTGAACGCGGCCGGTGAACTCGACTGGACTCGCGCGTGCGTGGACGACTCTCACGTCCGCGCGAAAACAGGGGAGCCGCGACTGGTCCGTCGCCGGTCGACCGGCGGAAGACAGGCTGCAAGCATCACCTGATCTGGGACGGACGCGGCACCCCGCTCCACGTCATCACCACCGCGGCCAACGTCAACGACATCACTCAGGCCTTGGCCCTGGTCGACGGCATCCCGCCGGTCGCCGGACGCCACGGCCACCCGCGACGGCGCCCCGAGGCGGTGCTCGGCGATAAGGCGTGCGACTCCAGAGCCGTGCGGCACGAGTTGCGGCGCCGACGCATCCTGCCGGTGATCTCGCGCAAGTGCTCCCCGAACATCAAGGGACTGGGAAGACTCCGCTCCGTCGTCGAGCAGACCTTCGCCCTACTCCACCAATTCAAGCGCCTGGCCGTGCGCTGGGAACGGCGCCCCGAACTTCACGATGCATCTGTCTCGCCGGTCTGCAGCCTCATCTGCTGGAGACTACTGACGAAACAGGTAGGTTGAGCGTGCACCGGCCTGGGACAGCACCTCGGCCCAGGTTCGGCGCAGGCGTCGTTCGTGAGGGACCGCGTGACGTCGCAGGAGCCAGAGAGAAGGGTCTGCCCTGATGCCGCACGAGGCTCCGAGGCCAAGCGAACTACTCGACAAGGATGAGGTCCAACTGCTCCGTCGCGCGCTGCTGGAATGGAGCGGCCCGGCGCACTGCAGCGATCAACTCGCTGTTGGCATGGGATTCACCGACACACAGGATCTCCTCAGTCAGTGCGAAAGGCTACGGGGTGCGCTGGCTGACAATGCCCCACTCAAGCCGGTCGATTGGGCACGGACGCTCCTGGTAACAGAGATCGTCTTCGTGAGCGACCTCGTGGGCTCGGGGGTCGAATGGCGGACATCCACCGGGCGGACCGACGAGGAAACGATCACATTGCTACGCGTGATCCAGCGCAAGCTGGCCAAGACGATCAGCCCCTACTACGGGAAGCGCCCAGCCGAGTAGCACTCACAGCCAGCCCTGACATTCAAGATCTCGTTACGAGCTCTAGGGGCTGTCCCGTAAAAGACCTGGGTTCCGAGCGCGGAGCAGCCTGAAGAGTGGGTGAGGTGCTCAGCCGGTGGTTCGTGAGCTGGTCAGGGACTGGGTGAAGTCGGCGAGTGCGCGGAAGTCGTCCTCGCGTAGG
>NZ_WWIA01000464.1 GCF_009870065.1 Streptomyces sp. SID5785
GACTACGGCGTCGTCGGCGACCTCTTCGACGTCGTCCCCGCCCTCACCGACGAGGTCAAGACCCGCAAGGGCTGACCCGCTCCACCTCCGACGGGGCCGCGTGGTGTTTCGACACCGCGCGGCCCCGTCCGCGTGACGGCGCCGTGCACGCGGCGGCAGGGGACCATTGACTGACGTCATCGCGACCGTTAACTTCACTATGCGGATTATCAGTTCCGTGAAGTGGAAACATCGAGCATATGGAGGGTGCAGCAATGGGTCAGCAGGAGAAGGTGTCGACGAGCCTCGCGGGTGCGGTCAGCGAGGGCATCAGCGCCTCACTCGCCCCGGTCGACGCCGAGCTCGAGCGCCGCTACCCGGGAGACCCCGGCACCCGTCAGCCGGTCCACACGGTCTACGTCCCCGCTGACGCCTTCGACGCCGGGACCATCCGGTCCTGGGGCGACCAGGCGCTCGCCATGCTCGACGAGCACGCGCCCGACGCCGCCTCGTTCGCGAAGGTGCTCGGCCTGAGCGACGAGCTCGCCGAGCCCGTCCACACCCGCGTCCGCGCGAAGCTGGAGCGCGAGCCCGTGGAGGACCTCCGGGTCGACTTCGAGGACGGCTACCGCCCCAAGTCCGACGCCGACGAGGACGAGGCGGCCGCCCGCGCCGCCCGCATCATCTCCGAGGCGTTCGCCGGGGGAGGGACGGCCGCTCCCTACATGGGCATCCGCATGAAGTGCATGGAGGCCCCGGTCCGCGACCGCGGTATCCGCACCCTCGACATCTTCCTCACCGGCCTCATGGAGCACGGCGGTCTGCCCGAGGGCCTCGTCCTGACGCTGCCGAAGGTCACCTACCCCGAGCAGGTCACCGCGATGGTGCGGCTCGTCGAGGCCTTCGAGAAGCAGCACGGCCTCGACGCGGGCCGGATCGGCTTCGAGATCCAGATCGAGACCAGCCAGTCCATCCTCGCCGCCGACGGCACGGCCGCCGTCGCCCGGATGATCGACGCCGCCGAGGGCCGGGCCACCGGACTGCACTACGGCACCTTCGACTACAGCGCCTGCCTCGGCGTCTCCGCCGCCTACCAGGCCAGCGACCACCCGGCGGCCGACTACGCCAAGGCCGTCATGCAGGTCGCCGCGGCCGGCACCGGCGTACGGGTCTCGGACGGCTCGACCAACGTGCTGCCGGTCGGCACCACCGCCAAGGTCCACGACGCGATGCGGCTGCACTTCGGCCTCACCCGCCGCGCCCTCGCCCGCGCCTACTACCAGGGCTGGGACATGCACCCGGGCCACATCCCGACGCGCTACGCGGCCGTCTTCGCCTTCTACCGCGAGGGCTTCGAGGCCGCCGCCGCGCGCCTGTCCGCCTACGCCAAGCAGGCCGCCGGGGACATCGCCGACGAGCCCGCCACCGCCAAGGCCCTCGCCGGGTACCTGCTGCGCGGTCTGGACTGCGGCGCCCTCGACTCCGGCGAGGTCGTCAGCCGGACGGGCCTCACGCTGGCCGGGCTCGAGCACTACGCGGGCCCGCGCCGCGGCGACCTCACGGTCAAGGGCAAGTAGCCGCACGCCGCCCGGCCCGGGCGGCGGCCCCAGAATCACACTGCCCCTCCCCGGGGTCGGCCGGGGAGGGGCAGTGGTGTGTCCGGGGGCGGGCTCAGCCGGAGGGCGGCAGCTCGCCCGAGCCGCGCTGGATGAGCCGCGTCGGCAGCTCGATGCGCTCCGGGAGCAGCGTGGCCCCGTCGAGCTGCCGGAACAGCCGCTCTGCGGCCGTACGGCCCAGCTGGGCGGCGTCCTGGGCGACGACCGTGACACCGGGGGTCAGCAGGTCGCCCAGTTCGATGTCGTCGAAGCACACGAGGGCGACGGGGTGCGGCTGCTCGGCGAGCACCCGGATGACGGTGACCGCCACGCGGTTGTTGCCCGCGAAGACCGCGGTGACCGGGTCGGGCCCGGTGAGCATGTCCTCGGCGGCCCGCCGGACCCGCTCCGGGTCGGTGGCCCCGAGGGACATCCAGCCGTCCGCGACCGGGATCCCGGCGTCCTCCATCGCGGCCCGGTAGCCGCGCAGTCGCTCCGCGGCGGTGTGGATGCGCGGCTGGTCACCGATGAAGCCGATCCGCCGGTGGCCGCCCGCGATCAGGTGCGCGACCCCGTCCCTGGCCCCGCCGAAGCTGTCCGACAGGACCACGTCCGCGTCGATGCGCCCGGCCGGGCGGTCCACGAACACCGTCGCGACCCCGGCCGCGATCTCGGGCTCCAGGTAGCGGTGGTCGTCACCGGCGGGGATCACCACGAGGCCGTCCACGCGCCGCGCGCACAGGGCGAGCACGAGCTCCTGCTCGCGCTCCGGGTCCTCCGCGCTCGATCCGTTGATGAGCAGCGCGCCGTGCGCCCGGGCGACCTCCTCGACGGCGCGGCTGAGCGGCCCGTAGAAGGGGTCGGCGAGGTCCTCGAGGACCAGGCCTATGCTCGCCGTGCGGCCCTTGCGCAGGACCCGCGCGCTGTCGTTGCGCCGGAAGCCGAGTGCCGCGATCGCCTCCTGCACCCGGCGCTCGGTGTCCGGGGTGACGCCCGGCTCGCCGTTGACGACGCGGGACACGGTCTTGAGGCCGACCCCGGCCCGCGCGGCGACGTCCTTCATCGTCGGGCGGTTGCCGTAGCGGCTCTCGGTGCGGCGGGCGGTGCGGTCCACGGTGCGCTGTCCTGTCCTGTCGTCGCGGCGTTGCGACCGGCCGCCACGCCCTCCCGGGGGCGGGTGCGACGGCCGTTCGTCAGGGGTTCATCATGCGGTATGGCTGTGTGGCGTCGAGCATAGGCCCTGGACAACGTTGTCAGATGCGGGGGAGACTGGCCATCGCATTCCCGGGCTTCCTTACAGTTGCCTCTCGACCTGCTCTTTCCCGGCCTTCTCAGGGGATCTGACACTGATGCACATGGACCTCGTCGCCGCGCTGGACATCGGCGGCACCAAGATCGCCGGCGCCCTCGTGGACGACGGCGGCGCCCTTCTGCTGCGGGCCCAGCGGCCGACCCCCGCGCAGGAGGACGGCGAGACGGTGATGGGAGCCGTGGCGGCGGTGCTCGCCGAGCTCGTGGCCTCCCCGCTGTGGGCGCGCGTGCGCGCCGTGGGGATCGGCAGCGCGGGCCCCGTGGACCGCTCGGCCGGCACCGTCAGCCCGGTCAACGTGCCGGGGTGGCGCGGCTTTCCTCTCGTCGCTCGGGTCCGGGAGCTGGCGGGCGGGCTGCCCGTCGAGCTCATCGGCGACGGGGTCGCGATGACGGCCGCCGAGCACTGGCAGGGCGCGGCCCGCGGGCACGACAACGCGCTGTGCATGGTGGTCTCCACCGGCGTCGGCGGCGGTCTGATCCTGGGCGGACAGCTCCACCCGGGCCCCACGGGCAACGCCGGCCACATCGGCCACATCAGCGTCGACCTGGACGGCGACCCCTGCCCCTGCGGCGCGCGCGGCTGCGTCGAGCGCATCGCCAGCGGTCCGAACATCGCGCGCCGCGCCCTGTCCGACGGCTGGCGCCCGGGCCCCGACGGCGACGAGTCGGCCGCGGCCGTGGCCCGTGCCGCGCGCGCCGGTGACAAGGCCGCCGTCGCCTCCTTCGAGCGGGCCGCGCAGGCGCTGGCTGCGGGGATCGCGGCGACGGCGACCCTCGTCGAGATCGACATCGCCGTGATCGGCGGCGGGGTGGCCAAGGCGGGCGACGTCCTCTTCACGCCGCTGCGCAGCGCGCTGCGCGACTACGCGACGCTGTCCTTCGTGCAGCGCCTGCGGGTGGCCCCCGCGTCGACCGGGACGGACGCGGGGCTCGTGGGCGCCGCGGCCGCCGCGCTGCGCAGCGGCTCCGCCGCGAACCGGGCGCACCCGCAGGCGGTCTGACGCTCCGTCGGACGGGCGGCGCGGACGGCGCGCCGCCCCCCTCGTTCACCTGCTCTTCGCCCGGAAGTCCGCCGTGATTTCCGGGCATCGCGGGCTTCTCAGACGATGCTTGAAGTGCGGACTCCCGGTCGCCTACTGTCCGGGACACGGCGCCCCCACAGCGCTTCTCCCCTTCCCCCATGTACGCCGTCACGTCGTCTACCCGTGAGGGTCACCGAACCATGCGAGCGCTACTGACCAGCAAGACCGCACGGCGGGCCCTGCGCCCCGTGGCGGACCTCATCGACCAGCGCATCGAGCGCAGCGTCGCACCCCTGAGAAACCGGCAGCGTCCGCTGGAGCTGCTGCTCGACGGCACCGGGCGCGGCCCGTCGCGACTGCCCGCCCAGGTCCACCTCGACCGGCTCGTCGACGAGCTCGGCCGCGTCACCGGGGACCGTCCGGGCGCGGAGCGCAATGTGGCGCAGGCGTTCCGGCTCCTGATGGCTGTCGAGGCGCTCGGTGTGGGCCGCATCGCCGGCGGCACCATGAACATCTGCGGCAAGCTCTCCGCCGTCCCGCTCCTCGATCCGCCGAACGACGACATCCTCGAGATCGGCACGCTGTACGGGATGTTCGGCGCGGCCCTGATCCGGATGATGGAGCGGGCCGGCCGGGACCCGCGGCTGACGATCGTCGACCCGCTGGCCGGGCTCCAGCTGCAGCCCGGCACCACCGAGGGCGACGACCCGACCGGCACCCCGGTGCGCGGGGCCGCGGTGCGCAGCAATCTCGCGATGGTGGGTCCCGCGGGCACGAGGGCCCGGATCCAGCAGGGCTTCTCGGGCGACGCCGAGGTGCGCGCCGTCGTGGCCGACCGCGCCTACGGCGTGATCATCGTCGACGGCGACCACTCCGCGGAGGGCGTCGCCGCCGACCTGGCCTGGGCCGAGGAGATCGTGGCGCCCGGCGGGGTCGTCGTCCTGGACGACTTCGGGCACGCCAAGTGGCCGGGCATCAAGGAGGCGTTCGACCAGCACATGGCCGGCGACACCCGGTTCACCTTCCTCGGTCAGGCCGCCAACTCGGGCTATCTGCGCGCCGGTTGACGGCCTGGCCGCGACGTGGCGCGGGGAGCGGGCCCGGTGGGCGCGCTCCCCGCGGATCGTGGTGGACCGGGCGGTTCAGCAGCTCAGTCGGGCGTCCGCCCAGTCGGCGTGGTCGGAGTCGACCCCGTCGCCGCCGTCGGTGACGACGAGCCGGATGCTCTGCGCGCCGGTCACGTCCGCCGTCAGGGGCTGTGCCGCGTCGGCGTTGGTGAGCACCCCGGTCGAGGCCGCCTTCTTGCCGTCGGCCCAGATCTCGAAGGTCACGGTCCCCGCGGTGCCCTTCTCGTCGTCGACGCCGACCTGTGCGGTGACCTTCTCGCAGGAGCGCGCGGTGTAGAAGTCGACGGAGCTGTCGGCGTGCACGCCGAGGCCCGTCGCGTAGACCGTGCCGCCGACGGTGAGCGGATTCCCGTCGCCCGCCTCGCTCTCGCCGTTGCTGGTGTTGCGCTCGACCGGGCCCCAGCCGTTGGTCGAGCCCAGCCACGGGAGGTCGCCGAGGGCGGAGGTGCCGGCCGGTGGCGCCGTCGCGACGTGGGCCGTCACCGGGACCGTGGTCGTGACCCGGGTGCCCCGCGCGGACCGGTAGTCCGCGCGCAGCGTGAGGTCGTACGTGCCGGTCGCGGCGTCCGCGGGCGCGGTCACCTTCCAGGGCGTGGCGAACGCCTTGCCGCCCGGCACCGACCGGGCGCGCGTCGGGCCGGCCGCCGACACCTTCCAGCCGGACGGAGCGTTCAGGGAGACGCTGACGTCCCGTGCGGCGTTGCGGCCCAGGTTCGTGAACCTGGCGGAGACCTTCGACGTGGCGCCCGGCTCGCTGAACAGGTCCTCGCCGAGACCGAGTTCGGCCGCCGGCGGGTACGACCCCCACTTCGGGTCGGCCGCCACGCGCAGCAGCACCGTGCCGTGCGCCGGGACCGTCGCCGCGAGGGTGCCCGCCGAGTTGTAGTTCTTGTGCTGCCACAGGTCCCGTGCCGTGTAGGCGTCGGCCTCGGGCAGGCCCACGTCCCGCGCGGTCGTCGCGATGCGCTGCGCGGAGCCCGTCTCGTTGAACAGGGCGACGGCGCGGCTGCCGTCCTTCATCTCCTTCGAGACGACCCAGCGCCCGCCCTCCGAGGACACCACGGACCCCTGCTTGCCGAGCGGGTCCTGGTCGACGGCGATGACGTCGTGGTTGGAGAGGATCTCGTAGGTCTCGTCGGACGCGGTCCGCAGGTCGGTGCCGATGAGCAGCGGCGCGGCCATGACCGACCACATCGAGAAGTGGGTGCGGTACTCGGTCGGCGTCATGCCGCCGTTGCCGACCTCCAGCATGTCCGGGTCGTTCCAGCGGCCGGGTCCGGCGTACGGCGCGAGCGGCAGGTTCTGCTTCATGAGGGACAGCATCGAACCCCAGCTGTCGCTGATGTCCCCGGTCGTGCGCCACAGCTGGCCCAGGTCGCCGGCCCACTCCCAGGGCTTGTTCGAGCCCCATTCGCAGATGCTGTAGACGATGGGGCGGCCGGTGGCGCGCAACGCGTCCCGCATCGTCGTGTAGCGCTGCTTGGCGTCCACGCCCTGGTTGTTGCAGTTGTCGTACTTGAGGTAGTCGACGCCCCAGTCGGCGAACTGCTGCGCATCGCTGTACTCGTGACCGAGCGCCCCGGGGAAGCCGATGTCGCTGCACGTCTTGGTGCCGGCGCTGGTGTAGATGCCGAGCTTGAGGCCCTTGGCGTGCACGTAGTCCGCGACGGCCTCGATCCCGTCCGGGAAGCGGGCCGGATCGGGCACCAGCTTGCCGTCCGCGTCGCGCTCCGGGAGGGCCCAGCAGTCGTCGAGGTTCACGTACTCGTAGCCGGCGTCCTTGAGGCCCTTGTCGACGAAGATGTCGGCGATGCCTTCGACCATCTTCGCGTCGAAGTCGGCGCGGCAGTGCGTGGAGTTCCAGTTGTTGAAGCCCATCGGCGGGGTGAGTGCGAGCCCATCGTCCGCGGCGGCGGGGGCCGGTCCGGCGGGCGGTTCGGCCGCGGCGGCGCTCGCGGGCAGTGCCGCGAGGCCGCCGGTGCAGAGCACTCCTGCGGCCAGCGCTCCGACGATTCTTCGCCGGACCGCGGCGGCCTGGCGCAGGGGAAGACGACGCATCGTCACGTTCCTCCGGATTCCCGAGAGTGGATCACGGCATGTACGTGTCAGTCGTGCGCGTTGACGGTAGGGCTTGTTGGAGTCTGTTGGAAGGGGTGGGGCGCAGTGGGGTTCGCGCGGGGTGAGAATCCGTCAGAAGGCGGGCGAGTCACGCGAGTCGGTGACCGGCGCCGCCTTCTGTGTCCGGTTCTGTTGGGTTCCGCCGAGCCGCCGAGCCGCCGAGCCGGTCGGTCCGGCGGGTCAGTCGGTCCGGCGGGTCAGTCGGTCCGGCCCAGCGCCTCGCGCACCGAGTCCACCGGGGCCAGCGTCTCGTCCAGGCCGGCCAGGGCGATGATGCGCAGGGTCAGCGGGTGGCGGCAGACCACCGTGGTGCGGGCGCCGCGGGCGCCGGCCCGGCGGGCGGTACGCACCAGCAGGGTGAGCCCGGAGCAGTCGAGGAAGGTCACGCCGGTCAGGTCGAGCGCCACCACCCGGTACGGGCCCGCCGCGACGGTGTCCAGGAGTGGCGTCATGCGGTGCAGTGTGAGGATGTCGATCTCGCCGGCGAACTCCACGACGACACTGTCGCCGCTCTCGCGCACGACGGGCGGCCGGTCCGTCTCGTACGCGCTGCGCGGGCGGGTGAGGTGGTCTGTGCGGTGGCCCTGTCGCATGGGTCCCCCCGGGTTCGGGCACCGGTCCGGCTCCGGGAGGGGAGCCGGGGGTGTGGTCACGGAATCTCGGTGTGCGTTCGATCGGGCGGACACCGGGGGCTGGGGTGTCCGCGCGGCCACGGTAGCGGCCGGGCCCCGGGTGCGCCCCCGGGTCTCGAATTCCCGCACGGACTGCACACTTGATGGAGTGAATCCAGTGGTGCGGGATTGACGGGCGGTGGCAGAGTGCCCAGGTGACGACTGCAGACGAGGTCGACGGGCCTCCCGTGATCGACACCGCGCTCGTGCGGCGTCTGGTCGACCGTCAGTTCCCGCACTGGGCGCGGCTGCCCCTGACACCGGTCGAGCCGGGCGGTTCGGACCACGTCATCCACCGGCTCGGCCCCGGTCTCGCGGTCCGCCTGCCGCGCCGCGCCGATGTGCGCGGTCAGGCCGACAAGGAGGCGGCCTGGCTGCCCCGGCTCGCCCCGCTCCTGCCGCTCGCGGTGCCCGTCCCGGTCGCCGTCGGCCGGCCCGCGCTCGGCTACCCCTACCCGTGGGCCGTGACACGCTGGCTGGACGGGCGCGCCGCGACCGTCGGGGAGGTCGGCGACTCGCACCACGCCGCGCGTGAACTGGCCGGATTTCTCCGGGCGTTGCAGTCCGTTCCGCCGCCCGACGACCGGACGGGACTGACCGGCGGGCGGCTCGCCGACCGGGACGCCTGGACCCGGGGAGCGATCGGCCGTGTCGCCGCCGCTTTCGACGCGCCCGCCCTCACGGCCCTGTGGGACGCCGCGCTCGCCGCACCACCCCGCAGCGCGGACCCGGTCTGGTTCCACGGTGACTTCCACACCGGCAACCTGCTCACCCGTGACGGCCGGGTCAGTGCGGTCATCGACTTCGGCGGCCTCGGCCACGGCGACCCGGCCGTCGACCTCATGATGGCCTTCACCCTGCTGTCCGCTCCGGCCCGTGCCGTCTTCCGCGCCGCGCTCGACGTGGACGACGCGACGTGGCTGCGCGGCCGCGGCTGGGCCCTGACCACGGGCCTGAGCGCCTACACGGCCTACGCCGGGACCAGCCCGGCGATCGCCGCGCAGACCACGCGGCAGATCCGCGCGGCGCTGGCCGGCTGACCGCGCGCAGCCCCGGCGCCCGGCCCCTCATCAGTGCCTGGTTTCCGTGGCAGGGTGTTGCGGGCAAGCCTCTGGGGGCCTACGAAGAGGGGGAACCGTGATCGTCTGGGTCAACGGCGCGTCTCGTGCGGGGAAGACCACCGCCGCCCGTGAGTTGATCGATCTGATCCCGAACAGCACGTTCTTCGACCCCGAGGTGATCGACGCCGAACTGGAGCGGCTGCTGCCGCCCAAGCGGCTCGCGGAAGTGAGCGACCGGCAGGACCTGCCCATCTGGCGCCGTCTCGTGGTCGACACGGCCGCGGCGCTCCATGCCGAACTGGGCGGGGTGCTCGTGGTGCCGATGGCGCTGCTGCGCCAGGAGTACCGCGACGAGATCTTCGGGGGGCTCGCGGCCCGCCGGATTCCTGTGTGCCATGTGCTTCTCGTTCCAGGGGAAACGATCCTGCGCGGACGTGACCCGGGCGGCGAGCTCCCCGCGGACATCGGCCCGTACCGGGCGGCGTTCGCCGGCTGGCTCGCCGCGGACGCGTACCCCGTCGACAACGGCGGCCTGACCCCGCGCGAGACCGCCGTCCGGATCGCGGCCGCCGTCCGCACGGGTACGGCCGCGCCCTGCGACATCGTGCAGACCCCCGAACCCACCGCCGAGACCGTCGCCGCCGGGGTGCTCCTCTTCGACGCCGAGGACCGGGTGCTGCTCGTCGACCCCACGTACAAACCGGGCTGGGAGTTCCCCGGCGGCGTCGTCGAACCCGGCGAGGCGCCCGCCCGGGCCGGCATGCGGGAGGTCGCCGAGGAGACGGGGATAGAGCTCGCGGACGTCCCCAGTCTGCTCGTCGTCGACTGGGAACCGCCGGTGCCGCCGGGGTACGGCGGGCTGCGGCTGCTCTTCGACGGGGGACGGCTGCCGGGGCCCGGCGCGCCCCGCGTCGTCCTGCCGGGACCCGAGCTCAGGGACTGGCGGTTCGTGACCGAGGGCGAGGCGGCGGGCATGCTGCCACCCGTCCGGTTCGAGCGGCTGCGCTGGGCGCTGCGGGCCCGCGAGCGCGGGGCCGCGCACTATCTGGAGGCCGGGGTACCGATGGGCTGAGCGCGGCGCGGCCCTCAGGAGGGCGACGGGTACCCGGCCGCCGCCGCGCGCAGGACGGCGCCGGCCCCGGCCGGCACCGGGTCCCCGTGCCCGAAGCACGCCACCTCGGTGTCCAGCGCGGCCAGTCGCCGGAACGCGGTCAGGGTACGGTCCCGGTCCAGGTTGAAGACGCCCGGGACCACCCGCCCGTCCTCGGGCGACGCGGCGATCGCGTCGCCCGTGAACAGGACGCCGTGCTGCGGCAGGTGGAGCGCGATCGACCCCTCGGTGTGCCCGGGGGCCGGAACCACGTGCGCGCCGCCGCCCAGGTCGAGCACGTCCCCGTCGGCCAGTTCCCGTACGGCGGCCGGGAGTTCGGGGTCGTCGGGCGGATCGGGCAGGGCGGCCAGCGCCGCGGCGTGGAGGGGGCGCTCCCAGTCCTCGTAGACCGGTGCGGGTCCGGGGCGTTCGCCGCGCACGTAGGGGGCGTCGAGCCCGTGCGCGTACACCTCGGCGCCGCTGATCCTGGCGAACGCACCGGTGCCGCCCGCGTGGTCCTCGTGGAAATGGGTGAGGACGATCCGGCGCACGTCCTGCGGGGCGTGGCCCCAGTCCCGCACGGCCTCGGCGATCGGCTCTCCCGCACCGGGAGCGCCCGCGTCGATCAGGGTCAGTTCGGAGCCGTCGCGCCACAGGTACGCCTGGCCGACCGCGAAGCGGAGCAGGCGCAGCCGGGGCGTCAGGTCACGGACCTCGGTCAGGGGATAGGGCTTCATGCCGCGACCCTAGAACCGACGCATCCCGTGGGGCGGGTGGCTCGGCTCTGAGCAGAGCCACCCGCCCCACGGGCGGGCGTCAGCGGGCCGCCGCGTACTTCTGCAGGAACAGCGCCTCCGCGACCGACAGCCGCTTCAGCTCGTCCGGCGACACGCTCTCGTTGACGGCGTGGATCTGCGCCTCGGGCTCGCTCAGGCCGATCAGGAGGATCTCCGCCTCCGGGTACAGCGACGCCAGCGTGTTGCACAGCGGGATCGAGCCGCCCTGGCCGGCGAACTGCATCTCCTGCCCGTCGTACGCCTGCGCCATGGCCTCGGCCATCGCCGCGTACGCCGGGCTGCGCGTGTCGGCGCGGAACGGCTGGCCCTGGCCGACCTGTTCGACCTGGACACGCGCGCCCCACGGGGTGTGCGCCTCGATGTGGGCCATCAGGAGCGCGGTCGCCTCGGCGGCGTCCTGGCCCGGCGGCACCCGCAGGCTGACCAGGGCGCGGGCCCCGGCCTGCACGGACGGCGTCGCGCCGACGACCGGCGGGCAGTCGATGCCGAGCACGGTCACGGCGGGGCGCGCCCAGATGCGGTCGGCGACCGTGCCCGAGCCGATCAGGCCGACCCCGTCGAGCACCTTGGCGTCCTTGCGGAAGGTGCCCTCGTCGTACTGCAGGCCGTCCCAGCCGGCGCCGCCGGGCAGCCCGTCGACCACGGTCGAGCCGTCCTTGTCGCGCAGCGAGTCCAGGACGCGGATCAGGGCGGCGAGCGCGTCCGGCGCGGCCCCGCCGAACTGGCCGGAGTGCAGATTGCCTTCGAGGGTGTCGACCTGCACGCGCACCAGCGTCATGCCGCGCAGCGTGGCCGTCGCGGTCGGCAGGCCGACCCGGAAGTTGCCCGCGTCGCCGATCACGATGGTGTCGGCGGCGAGCAGCTGCGGGTGCTGCTCCGCGTAGCGCTCGAGGCCGCCCGTGCCCATCTCCTCCGAGCCCTCGGCGATCACCTTGACGCTCACGGGGACGCCGCCGTTCGCCTTGAGCGCGCGCAGGGCCAGCAGGTGCAGCAGGACGCCGCCCTTGCAGTCGGCCGAACCGCGTCCGTACCAGCGGCCGTCCTCGCGCTCGGTCAGCTCGAACGGCGGCGTGGCCCAGGCGTCCTCGTCCAGCGGCGGCTGCACGTCGTAGTGCGCGTACAGGAGCACGGTGGGCGCACCGGCCGGGCCGGGCAGGTGACCGTAGACCGACTGCGTGCCGTCGGGGGTGTCGAGGAGCGCGACGTCCTCGAAACCCTCGGCGCGCAGGGCGTCGGCGACCCAGTTCGCGGCACCCTCGCTCTCGCTCTTCGGGTACTGGTCGAAGTCCGCCACCGACTTGAAGGCCACCAGCTCGGCCAGCTCCGCCTGGGCGCGGGGAAGCAGAGAGGCGACGGTCTCGGCGATCGGATGCGGCGACATGGGCACGCTCCTCGTGGGTGCGACGTTGTGCAAGGTGTGCCGATGATCCTCCCACAGGGGGGCTCGGAAGCCGCCGCCGTAGGATGCGGGGTGGCAGAGCGGCAGGCAGTCCCACAGTGGCGATTCGGGAGCAGTAGACCATCGTGAGCAGCGACAACCCGGCGGACGGCAACGAGATGGGCGACGAGCACGACATGAGCGTGTGGGACGTCGTCGTGGTGGGTGCGGG
>NZ_WWIA01000465.1 GCF_009870065.1 Streptomyces sp. SID5785
CCTGCTGGCCTGGGGCGGCGCCGCGGCTCCGGCCGGTGCCGCGGCGCCCCACTGGACCATCACGCCCGCGTCGGGCGGCGCCGACCGGCCGTACGTCTACGCGGAGGGCACCCCCGGCAGCGTCCTGGAGGACAAGGTGGCCGTCACCAATCCGACCGACCGCCCCCTGAAGGTCACCCTGCGCGGCGTGGACGCCGACCACGAGGACGACGGATCGCCCGCTCTGCGCGAGCGGGCGAAGGACACCGGCGCGTGGATCAGGTTCGCGGACACCTCGGTACGGATCCCGGCGCGCACCCGCGCCGAGGTCCCGTTCACGGTGAGCGTGCCCGCGGGCGCGGTGCCCGGCGACCACCCGGGCGCCGTCGTCGCGCGCGCGGCGGGCCGGGACGCCGCGGTCAGCGTCCACCTGCGGGTCAGCGGCCCGACCCTGTCCGCGCTCACCGTCGAACGGGTCCGGGTCGTCGGCGGCGACGCCATCCGGTACGACGTCGTCAACCGCGGGAACACCACGCTCCGCCCCCGCCTCACCGTCCGCGCCGACGGGCTCCTCGGCGCCGTGCTCGACCGGGGCCCGCGGTCCCTGTCCCTCGACCTGCTGCCGGGTCGCCGGGTCACGCTCACCGAGCCCTGGCGCGACGCCCCGGCCCTCGACGACGTCGACGTGAAGGTCACCGTCACCGCGGGCGGCGGCGCCGGTGACTCGGCGACGGCGCGCGCCCGCTTCGTCCCGTGGGGCGCGCTCGGCGGCGGCCTGGCCGTCCTCGCCGCCGGCGGCTGCGTCGCGTACGCGTACCGGCGCCGCCGACGACAGACCCCCGACACACAAGGGAGTACGTCATGACACGCCGCAGCGCGCCGGGCACGCGGCTGCTCACGGCCCTGGCCCTCGTGGCCGCGCTCCTCGGGAGCGCGGTCGCGCTGCCGCTCGCGGCCGAGGCCGCCGGGAAACCCACCGTGACCCTCTCCAGAACCCAGGCGGGCACCGGCGGCTCGATCACCGTGAAGGGCGCCGGATGGCGGCCGCGGGCGCTGCTCATGCTGCTGGTGTGCGGGCGGGCCACCCCGGAGCGCGGCGTGATCGGCGGCACCAACTCCTGCGCCAACGCCGACGGGCTCGCCGTCACCACCGACGGCAAGGGCGCCTTCGGCAAGAAGCTGCCGGTCGCCGAGCCGCCCGTGCCCTGCCCCTGCGTCGTGCACGTCGCGACGGTCACGGGCGAGAAGGCGCAGGCGGACGCCGCGTTCCAGGTCGCGGGGCACCCCGTGAAGGCGCTGCCCGCGGAGACCGGCGGCGGGCGGCTCACCATGGTCTCCGACACGCGGCTCGACGGTTCCAGCGGCATCCTCACCTGGTTCGGCGCCCCGCCCGCGCGGACCTTCACCTTCACCGTGGGCAACGTCGGATCGGCCCCGGTCAAGGACCCCGTCTTCCAGGTCGGCACCTCGCACGGCGTGTTCGCACCGCAGTGGGAGGAGCAGCAGTGGCGCGGCACGATCCAGGCCGGCCGCAAGGCCAGGATCGAACTGCCCGTCGAGCTGTCGGCCGGCGCGCACGGCAGCTACCTCGTCTCGCTCAAGTACGGCGGCAAGGTCCTCGCCGAACGGCCGTGGGGCGTCGGCCGCCCGTGGGGTGTGACGCTCTTCTGGATCCTGCTGTGCGTCGTGGTGCCCGCCGCCGTGTTCCGGATCGGGATGGCGGTCGTGGACCGGCTGCGGCCCCGCGACCGGCAGCGGCCCCGCGACCGCGCCGCCGGACGGCACCGCGGCGCCCAGCGACTCGCCGAGCTCACCGTGCGGCTCCCGAAGGTCGGGTCCCCGCGCGGGGCGGCAGCACCGGCCGCCACCGACTCCGGGCCGCCGGACACCCCGCCGGACCCCGGCACGACCACCCTGCCCTGGTTCACCCCGGACACCGGTCCGGGGCGGCCTGCGGCCGGACAGCTCTCCGCACCGCCCGACAACACCAGTCCGACGAAAGGAACCACGTGAACAGGCAACGGAGAGCCGGCGCGGCCGGCTGCGCCCTGATCCTGTCCGGTGCGGGGCTGTGGCTGGCCGCAGCCCCTGCGCAGGCGGCCGAGTCCTCGTTCAAGACGGAGTGCATCCCGCCCGCGATCTCCGGGCTGCCGCCGATCGAGGGCACCACGGTCACGGACATCACCGCACCCGCCACGGCCAAGGTCGGCGACGAGATCGAGGTGGTGTGGAAGACGACGCAGGCCGCGTCCAAGAACCCCGACATCCTCGACCTGGACGCCGACACGGTCCAGCCGACCGGCACCGTCAAGGTCGGCGGCGCGCAGACCGGCGACCTGAAGCTGGAGGGAGCGCGCGAGAACCCGCCCATCAAGAAGGGCGCGGCGATGGTGCTGTCCGACATGAAGGGCAAGCTGAAGCTCACCGAGGCCGGTGACGTGACGCTGACCCCGGACGCGTACAACATCAACGTCAACAAGCCGATCTCGACCGACACCAAGTGCACCCCGAAGGAGACCGTGGCGCCCGCCGTCACCGTCAAGGTCACCGACGGCGGCGGCGCGGGCGGTTCGGACTCCGGCGGCGCCGCGTCCGGCGGCGACGACTCGGGCGGCGCGGCGGCCTCCGGCGGGGACAGCGCGGGCGCGGCCGCGGGCGGCTCGGACAGCGGCGGCGCGGCCGCGTCGGGCGGCGACGCGGCGGGCGGTGCCTCCGGCGGTGACGGCGGCCAGACCGACTTCACCGGCAAGGAGGTCTCGATCCCGTACGCCTGCAAGACGCCCATCGGCGACAAGAACGCGACGTCCCCGGTGCAGATCAACGCGAAGAAGGACGGCGGGAACTACGCCCTCACCGTCCAGTTCAAGAAGTCCGTGATGGACAGCCCCGCCGACATCCCGGCGGACTCCGTCAAGCCGTCGATGGCGGTCAAGCTGGGCGGCGCGGACAAGGGCACGGTCGCGGTCGAGGGCCCCACGAACAAGGAGCCCATCAAGTCCGGTGACCCGATGACGATCCCCGACCTCACCGGCACGTACAAGCCGGGCGCGGACGGCAAGTCCACGCTGTCGCCGGGCGTCCTCACGGTCGAGGCGCTGGGCACGACGACGACCTGCACCCCGACCAAGACGGAGGTCTCGCTGGAGATCGACACGACGGCGCAGCCGGGCGGCGCGGCCGGCGGCTCCGGCTCGGACTCCGGCTCCGGCTCCGCCGCGGCGGGCGGCGCGGACGCGAGCGGCGGCGCGGCGGGCGGCCTCGCCGAGACCGGCGCCTCGAACGACGGCGCCCTGCGCGCGCTGGGCCTGGTCGCCGGCACGGTGATCCTGCTGGGCGGCGCGGTCTTCACGTTCCTGCCGCGGGCGAGGCGGATGCGCCAGGGGTGAACGACGGCGAGGGCCGCCGCACCGATCCGGTGCGGCGGCCCTCTGCGTCCTGCGGGTCCTGGGACGTCAGTGGACGTCGCCCATGAGCTCCTTGACGCGCTTGCGGTACATGTAGATCGCCACACCGGCGAGGACCGCCGCGATCGCCTCGACGGCAACCATCGGCTTGGTGTCCAGGTTCACGCCGTTGTTCGACAGCAGACCGGTGACGGCATCGCCCGCGGTGACCGCGAGGAACCAGACACCCATCATCTGCGAGCTGTACTTGGCGGGCGCCATCTTCGTGGTGACCGACAGGCCGACGGGCGAGAGGCACAGCTCGCCGACGGTCTGGCAGAAGTAGATCAGGACGATCCACCACGGGCTGACCTTGCCGTCGCCCGAGGCCGCCAGGGGCAGCAGGAAGACGAAGAAGGAGATGCCGATGAGGGCCAGACCGGCCGAGAACTTGACGACCGTGCTGGGCTCCTTGCCCGAGCGGGCCAGGTAGAGCCAGAGCCACGCGGCGACCGGGGCCAGCGCCATGACCAGGACCGGGTTGACCGACTGGAACCAGGACACCGGGAACTCCCAGCCGAACACCGAGGTGTTGACGTGGGCGTCCGAGAAGATCGACAGGGTCGAGCCACCCTGGTCGTAGATCATCCAGAAGACGGCCGCGGCGGCGAAGAACCAGATGTAGCCGGAGACCTTGGTCTGCTCGGTCGAGGTCAGTTCCTTGTCCCGCTTGATGCGGAACAGGACGACGATCGGGACGACGAGCCCGATGATCATCAGCGGGTTCGTGGCCCACTTCAGGGTGTAGTGGCCGGTGCCGCCGACGATGCCGTAGAAGACGACGGCGACGAGCAGCCAGATCATGGCCTTCTTCAGCGTGGTCGCGCGCTCCTGGGCGCTCAGCGGCTTCGGCACCACGTGGGACTTGGCGTCCAGGTGCTTGGTGCCGAGCAGGAACTGGGCCAGGCCGAGCGCCATGCCGAGTGCGGCGAGCGCGAACCCGAAGTGCCAGTTCACGTTCTGGCCGACGGTGCCGATGGTCAGCGGCGCGAAGAAGGCACCCAGGTTGATGCCGATGTAGAAGAGCGTGAAGCCGCCGTCACGACGCGGGTCCGTCGGACCGTTGTAGAGGTGCCCGACCATCGTCGAGATGTTGGACTTCAGCAGGCCCGAGCCGATCGCCACGAGCAGGAGACCGAAGTAGAACGTCGCGTCCATCGGCAGGGCGAGCACCAGGTGTCCCGCCATGATGATGGCTGCCGCGATCGCCGTGGTCTTGCGCGGTCCCCAGACGCGGTCGCCGAACCAGCCGCCGGGCATGGCGAGCAGGTACACCGTCGACATGTAGACGGAGTAGATGGCGATGGCCGTGCCCGCGTCGAGGCCGAGCCCCTCCGGGGCGACCAAGTACAGCGGGAGAAGGGCGCGCATGCCGTAGTAGGAGAAACGCTCCCACATCTCGGTCATGAAGAGTGTGGCCAGGCCGCGGGGGTGGCCGAAGAAGGTCTTCTGCGGGCCAGGAATGCTGGCCGCGTCCTTCGTGAGGCTGGACGCCATGGGTCGATCCTCGTGGGGTCTCGGGGACACGTACCGGGTTCGGGACGGATCCCCTGTGGGGGCTGGCCGGCACCGAGTCCTACCGTCCTCCCCACGCCCTGGGGTTCTGGTACGGCGGACCCGGGATCCACGCCCCGGCGCGCTTCCTTACGCGCGGGGCCCGGCCGCAGGTCGTTCTTTCGAAACTGACACTCGTCAGCTCGCACATAAAAGGGACCTTCGATGCGCGGTGCGCCGCAAAGGTCCCCCAGTAGTGCATCAGGCGTTGGATCAGCTTACGACACGACAGTGCGGGATATGGAAGGACTTGAGAGATGGATCACAGGCCGTGATGGAACCGTCGGGCGAATTCGAAGGCAATTCTCAGGTTCTCACCCCACACCCGGAGGAGGCGAACGCGGAGGTTCGGGTTCCGTCCAGGGCGGGGCCCGCGCGGACTACCATCACTGCATGACCCGTGTACTGCTCGCCGAGGACGACGCGTCCATCTCGGAGCCGCTGGCCCGCGCCCTGCGCAGGGAGGGATACGAGGTCGAGGTCCGCGAGGACGGGCCCACGGCGCTCGACGCCGGCCTCCAGGGCAGCATCGACCTCGTCGTGCTCGACCTGGGACTGCCCGGGATGGACGGCCTCGAGGTGGCCCGCCGGCTGCGTGCCGAAGGACACACGGTGCCGATCCTCATCCTGACCGCGCGCGCCGACGAGGTGGACACCGTGGTCGGTCTCGACGCGGGCGCCGACGACTACGTCACCAAGCCGTTCCGCCTCGCCGAGCTGCTCGCCCGGGTCCGGGCCCTGCTGCGGCGCGGCTCCGCCGAGCCCAAGGAGGCGCCGGCCACGCACGGCGTGCGGATCGACGTCGAGTCGCACCGCGCCTGGATGGGCGACGAGGAACTCCAGCTCACGGCGAAGGAGTTCGACCTGCTGCGGGTGCTCGTGCGGGACGCGGGCCGGGTCGTCACCCGGGACCAGCTGATGCGCGAGGTGTGGGACACGACCTGGTGGTCCTCCACCAAGACGCTGGACATGCACATCTCGTGGCTGCGCAAGAAGCTCGGCGACGACGCGGCCAACCCGCGGTACATCGCCACGGTGCGGGGCGTCGGCTTCCGCTTCGAGAAGAGCTGAACCGGGCCGGGCCCCCGGACCGGCCCTCGCGGCCGCGGCGCGGCTGATCCGGGACACTGAGAGGCATGCGCCGCCGACTCATCAACTCCACCCTGGCCGTCGTGCTCGTCGTGATCGCGGTGTTCGGGGTGTCCCTCGTCATCGTCGAGACCCGGACGATCACCAACAGCGCTCAGGAGCGGGTCGAGTCCGAGGCGGTGCGGCTGGCGTCCATCGTGGACAGCCGGCTGCTCAGCGACGAGCAGGTCACCGTCTCCATCCTCAAGGACCAGGTCGCCATCGAGGAGCGGTACGCGGTCATCGAGATGCCGGGCCGCCCCCCGATCGAGCTCGGCGACAAGCCCGAGGGCGACGTCATCACCTACACCGCGCCGGGCGAGCAGGGCGAGAAGGTCACCGTCGAGGAACCCCGCTCGGCCGTCACCCAGGAGGTCGGCCGGACCCTGCTGATCATCGCGGGGGTCGCGCTGCTCGCGGTCGTCGCCGCCGTGCTCCTCGCCGTCCGCCAGGCGAACCGGCTCACCTCCCCGCTCACCGACCTCGCCTCCACCGCCGAGCGCCTCGGCTCCGGTGACCCGCGCCCCCGGCACAAGCGCTACGGCGTCCCCGAGCTGGACCGTGTCGCCGACGTCCTCGACGGCTCCGCCGAGCGCATCGCCCGGATGCTCACCGCCGAGCGCCGCCTCGCCGCCGACGCCTCGCACCAGCTGCGCACCCCTCTCACGGCGCTGTCCATGCGCCTGGAGGAGATCACGATGACGGACGACCTGGACGAGGTGAAGGAGGAGGCGACGATCGCGCTCGCGCAGGTCGAGCGGCTCACCGACGTCGTGGAGCGGCTGCTCACCAACTCCCGCGACCCGCGGACCGGTTCGGCCGTCACCTTCGACCTGGACGAGGTGATCAAGCAGCAGCTGGAGGAGTGGCGGCCCGCCTACCGCAGCGCGGGCCGCGCCATCGTCTCGTCCGGCAAGCGGCACCTGACGGCCGTCGGCACGCCCGGCGCGGTCGCCCAGGTCCTCGCGGCGCTCATCGAGAACTCGCTGATGCACGGTGGTGGCACCGTCGCCCTGCGCACCCGTGTCACGGGCAACCAGGCGGTGATCGAGGTCACGGACGAGGGGCCCGGCGTGCCCTCCGAGCTCGGCTCGCGGATCTTCGAGCGGACCATCTCGGGCCGCAACTCGACGGGCATCGGACTGGCCGTGGCCCGCGACCTGGCCGAGGCGGACGGCGGCCGGCTGGAGATGCTCCAGACGTCGCCGCCGGTCTTCGGCCTGTTCCTGTCCCGGACCCCGCTCAGGAAGAACGCGGACGACGAGGACGCGGAGCAGACGATCCGCTGACCGCTACTTCACGCGCTGCACGCTCGGCGCCCGCTCGTCCAGGAACGATTCGGCACTGGCCACGGTCTCGCGAGCCGGCAGCGCCTTGAAGACCCAGGTCCGGTACGACCAGAAGCGGAACAGGGTCGCGATGCCCATGCCCAGGAACTTGAACACGTTGCTCTGCAGCGGGCTGTCCCAGCCGAAGCCGTACGTCGCCGCGTAGAGCACCCCGTTCTCGATCACCAGGCCGACCACGCTGAACAGCAGGAAGAGCGTGAGCTCCTTGGCGCGGCCGCTCTTGTCCCGGTCGCGGTACGTGAAGTAGCGGAACCCCACGTAGTTGAAGGCGATGGCGACGACCGTCGCGATCACGCTGGCCCGCACCACCTGGAGGTCCGTGCCGTGCCGCATCAGGTTGAAGACGCCGAAGTTCACGAGGACGCCCAGCGCGCCGACGAGGCCGAACTTGGCGATCTCCCTGGCCAGGGCGTCGAAGCGGCTCCGCAGCCCGCCCAGGCGGGACGGGGCCGATCGCTCCGTGGTCGCTGTCATGGTGCCGCCTCAGCCCCCGTAGTCCCCGTGCAGTGGTCGTGCGGCCCGAGCGAACCGCCCGTCCATGCTAGCCACGCGCACCCGCCGACGCCCTCCATGGATGTTCGTCCGAACCCGGGCCGTGCGGGGAACCGGTCGATCGGCCGATACCCTGGGGGCGTGACGTTCCCGGTAGTCGGCATGGTCGGCGGTGGACAGCTCGCTCGTATGACACACGAGGCGGGCATCCCGCTCGGCATCAAGTTCAAGCTCCTCAGTGACACTCCCCAGGACTCCGCGGCCCAGGTCGTCGGCGAGGTCGTCGTCGGCGACTATCGCGACCTGGACACGCTGCGTGACTTCGCGCGCGGCTGTGACGTGATCACCTTCGATCACGAGCACGTGCCCACCGAGCACCTGAGGGCCCTGGAGGCGGACGGCATCCCCGTGCGCCCCGGGCCCGACGCGCTCGTGCACGCCCAGGACAAGGGCGTCATGCGGGAGAAGCTCACCTCCATCGGCGTGCCGTGTCCGCGCCACCGCATCGTGACCGGCCCCGCCGACGTCACCGCGTTCGCCGAGGAGGGCGCCGGCTTCCCCGTCGTCCTCAAGACGGTGCGCGGCGGCTACGACGGCAAGGGCGTGTGGGTCGTGCGCTCCGAGGCGGACGCCGCCGAGCCCTTCAAGGCCGGGGTGCCCGTCCTCGCCGAGGAGAAGGTCGACTTCGCCCGCGAGCTCGCGGCCAACGTCGTGCGCTCGCCCCACGGCCAGGCCGTCGCCTACCCCGTCGTCGAGTCCCAGCAGGTCGACGGCGTGTGCGACACCGTGATCGCCCCGGCGCCCGGCCTCGACGAGCGCCTCGCCGGCGAGGCCCAGGAGCTGGCGCTGCGCGTCGCGGCGGAGCTCGGCGTCGTCGGTCACCTCGCCGTCGAGCTCTTCGAGACCCGCGACGGCCGCATCCTCGTCAACGAGCTGGCGATGCGCCCGCACAACTCCGGGCACTGGACCCAGGACGGCGCGATCACCTCGCAGTTCGCCAACCACGTGCGGGCCGTCCTCGACCTCCCGCTCGGCGACCCGCGCCCCCGCGCCCCGTGGACCGTGATGGCCAACGTCCTGGGCGGCGACTTCCCGGACATGTACAGCGCGTACCTGCACTGCATGGCCCGCGACCCCCAGCTCAAGATCCACATGTACGGCAAGGACGTGAAGCCCGGCCGCAAGGTCGGACACGTCAACACCTACGGCGACGACCTCGACGACGTGCTGGAGCGCGCCCGTCACGCAGCCGGATACCTGAGAGGGACCATTACCGAATGAGCCCGGTGAATCCTGTCGTCGGCATCGTCATGGGGTCGGACTCCGACTGGCCCGTCATGGAGGCCGCGGCGAAGGCCCTCGACGAGTTCGAGATCCCCTACGAGGTCGACGTCGTCTCCGCGCACCGCATGCCGCACGAGATGATCGCGTACGGCGAGCAGGCCGCGGGCCGCGGCCTGAAGGCGGTCATCGCGGGCGCGGGCGGCGCCGCACACCTGCCCGGCATGCTCGCCTCGGTCACCCCGCTGCCCGTCATCGGCGTGCCCGTGCCGCTGAAGTACCTCGACGGCATGGACTCCCTGCTGTCCATCGTGCAGATGCCGGCCGGCGTCCCGGTCGCCACCGTCTCGGTCGGCGGCGCGCGCAACGCGGGCCTGCTCGCCGCCCGCATCCTCGCCGCCCACGACGAGGACCTGCAGACCCGTATGCGCGAGTTCCAGCAGGAGCTCAACGACCAGGCCACCGAGAAGGGCAAGCGCCTGCGGTCCAAGGTCGAGGGCGCCGGCGCGGGCTTCGGCTTCGGGAAGTGAGCGGCGTGAGCATCACCCCCGAGGCCCTGGAGCAGGCCCGCGCACTGCTCGCCGACTTCCCCGTCGTGGACGGGCACAACGACCTGCCGTGGGCGCTGCGCGAGCAGGTCACCTACGACATCGACGCCCGCGACATCGCCGCCGACCAGAGCGCCCACCTGCACACCGACCTGGCCCGGCTGCGGGCCGGCGGCGTCGGCGCCCAGTTCTGGTCCGTGTACGTCCGCACCGACCTGAGCGGCGACGCGGCGGTCAGCGCCACGCTGGAGCAGATCGACTGCGTCGACCAGCTGATCGCCCGCTACCCGGCCGACCTGCGCGCCGCGCTCACCGCCGCCGACATGGAGGCCGCCCGCGCCGAGGGCCGCATCGCCTCCCTCAAGGGCGCCGAGGGCGGGCACTCCATCAACAACTCGCTGGCCACCCTGCGCGCCCTGTACGCGCTCGGCGTCCGCTACATGACGCTCACCCACAACGACAACATCGCGTGGGCGGACTCGGCGACCGACGAGCCCGGCGTCGGCGGCCTGTCCGCGTTCGGCCGCGAGGTCGTGCGCGAGATGAACCGCGAGGGCATGCTCGTCGACCTGTCGCACGTCGCGGCGAGCACGATGCGGGCGGCGCTCGACACCACCGAGGCGCCGGTGATCTTCTCGCACTCGTCCGCGCGCGCCGTCTGCGACCACCCGCGCAACATCCCGGACGACGTTCTGGAACGCCTGCCCGGCAACGGGGGAGTGGCGATGGCGACCTTCGTGCCGAAGTTCGTCCTCCAGGCCGCCGTCGACTGGACCGCGGCGGCCGACGACAACCTGCGCTCGCACGGCTTCCACCACCTCGACACGTCCCCCGAGGCCATGAAGCTGCACCGGGCCTTCGAGGAGGCGCACCCGCGCCCGGTCGCCACCGCGGCCACCGTCGCCGACCACCTCGACCACCTGCGCGAGACCGCGGGCGTCGACCACATCGGCATCGGCGGCGACTACGACGGCACGGCCTTCACGCCGGACGGCCTCGACGACGTCTCCGGGTACCCGAACCTGATCGCGGAGCTGATCGGCCGCGGCTGGTCCCGCGACGACCTCGCGAAGCTCACCTGGCGCAACGCGGTCCGGGTGCTCGGCGACGCCGAGTCCGTCGCCCGCGACCTCCGGTCCCGGCGCGGCCCGTCGAACGCGACGCTGGAGCAGCTCGACGGCTAGGGCGTGTTTCGCCCCGGGCCCTGTCCGGCGCGGCGCCGTCGGAGGCCGGCCCCCGGGTGAGTGCGCAGGTCAGCGGCGCACTCACCCGAACGCACCATTCACCGCGTACCCCCGCGCCACCCCGTGCCACCGTGGTCCGAACGCTTTGCCCCAATTGAGCAGGACCCCCTCATGGCAGAACTGCAGGACCAACTCAGCGCCCCCGCCGAGGCCGGCGAGCTCGACCAGCCCGCCGCCCCGCCCCCCGAGGCGCCCCCCGCACCCGACCCGGACCGGGCCCACGAGCTGCTCGCGCGCCACCCCATAGCCGACGGCTACAGCGGCCTCCTCGAGGCCCTGCGCGCCCTGCCCTGGTACGACCTGGAGCTCGGCGAGAGCGCTGTCGAGACCGACCTGCCGCGGCTGCGCGCCGGCGGCACCGGCGCCCTCCTGTGGGCGCTGCCCGTCGCCACCGACCAGCCCGTGACCAGCGCCCTCGAACAGATCGACCTCGTCAACCACGTCGTCGCCCGCTACCCCGAGGGCCTGCGCCTGGCCCGCTCCGCGTCCGAGACCGCCGACGCCCGCGCCCACGGCCGCACCGCCGTCGTCATCGGCCCCGCGCCCGCCCACGCCGCCGCCGACTCGCTCGGCGCCCTGCGCGCCCTGCACGCCCTGGGCCTGCGGGTCCTCACCCTCAGCGGCACCGACTGGGCGGGCGAGTCCGGCCTGAACCGCTTCGGCGAGGAGGTCGTGCGCGAGCTCAACCGGCTCGGCATGCTGATCGACCTCACCGGCGCCTCCCCGGCCACCGCCCGGGACACCTTCGCGGTGTCCAGGGCGCCCGCGATCCTTACCCGCTCCGGCGCCCACGCCCTCAACAGCCACCCCGACAACGCACCGGACGAGCTCCTCGCCGCCCTCGGCGAGGCCGGCGGCCTGTGCCTCGTGCCGTGCTCCGCCGACCGCACCGGGCCCGCCCTGCGCGACGTCGCCGACCACCTCGACCACGTCCGCCGGGTCGCGGGACCCGAGGCGGTCGGGCTCTCCGGGATGTACGACACCGCGACCGAGCACCCCGAGGGCCTCGACGACGTCTCCGGCTACCCGGCGCTCGTCGCCGAGCTCCTCGACCGCGGCTGGACCGAGCCCGAACTCGCCCTGCTCACCTGGGACAACGTCCAACGGGTGCTGCGCAGCGTCGAGTTCACGGCCCGCGCCGCCCTCCACCGCGGAACCCCGTCCGCGGGAGCGCCGACCCCCTAGGGCCTGTCCGGCGGATCATGTCGCGGACGCGGGGTCTGGCACGCCGACCTGCGGCGTTGTCGTCGGTTGTCAATGCTCCGCATTGCCGCCCTCCTCCGCCTTGCATCTCGACGCACCAGACCCCGCTCACC
>NZ_WWIA01000466.1 GCF_009870065.1 Streptomyces sp. SID5785
CACCGACGACCGCTCGCTGCTCTCCCGCGCCCTGCGCGTGTGGGACCACCCCGCCGACTCGGTGCGGCGCACGGTCGAGTCCGGTGCCTCGACCGAGGGCCCGGCCCACCCGCCCCAACTCCTCTACGCAGGCGCACTCGACGCCCGAAAGGTCGTCCTCTTCCACGACGGCGAGCGCACCGTGCGCTACTCCGAACCCGCACAGGCCGGCGGGTCCGCGGCGACCCTCGACATCGCCCGCTCCGACAACTCCGACGTGACCGACGCGTCCGCCCTGACGCTGGTCCGGGACGCCGACTCGGCGCGCTACCTCCTGGCGCCGTGGATCAGCGAGTCCGGTCTGCGCGACCTGCGCGCACCCGACCGGCTGCCCCGACCGCTCCCACTCACCGACGGGGTGACCGAGGAGGTGGCGCTGCCTCCCGCGAAGGGCTGCGGCTCCTGGCCCGCGCTCCAGCTGCGGTCCTCCGGGAAGATCGTCGAGAACCACCGGTTCCTGGTCACCGACCTCGGGGGCTTCTCGCCCGTCCACCTCACCTACCAGCCGCTGCCCGGCGAGGGGAAGTCTCCCGGCAGGGCGGCGAGGCCGGTCGAGGCGACCAGCTCCGCGGCCCTGGTCGCCTGGTCCGCCACGGCCTGCGGTCTGCCGCGGCTGGACCCCGGTGTGCGGTCCGTCAACACCTGGGACTTCGCCAGCCAGCCGCTGCCGGGCGGCGGCCGCGGCACATGGAACTGCATGCGAGCCGACACCTGGAAGGGCCCCGGGCAGATCCTCATCGGCCTGCGCCCCTCCACCGGGCAACCGCTGCTCGCGGCCACCGCCCGCAACACCGCCGCATGCTCCCGCTTCGGTCAGCACGTCGTCGCGGACGTCGAGTACCGGACCTCCGACGGCGACCGCTATCTGCTGGCCGCGGGCTCGCGCGCCGTCACCGAACTGACCGTCGACGGGAAGACGTCGAAGGGGCCCACGGCCGCCGTCCGCAACGCGACCGCGGGCCCGGGCCGGGTGAAGGCCCGCACCCGCACCGGCCAGGTGATCGAACCCCCGCGCGCCGGATAGCGGGTACCGACCGAAGGGCCCCGGGCACCCGCCGCCCGGGGCCCGGCCGGCCCGCCGGACTGGCCCACCGAGAAGGCACACAAATGGCCCAGACCTCCGGGCTGCCTGCGTTCTACTCTGCTAGGCATGATCGCAGTGGCGCCGGTCGGACGTCGCTCCTTGGCGAGAGTGCGGGGAGACGGACGGCGCGTGGTGCGCCGCGACTGATCAGGGCGGGCGCCGCGGCCACGCAGGGCCGCGGACCGCGCCTCCCGCGCGATGCCCGCTCCCGCACTCCTTTCCCCAGAGGAACCCTCATGCGAGCCATCACCGTCCAGGACCGCGAAGCCGGTGTCAGCGGCCTGACCCTGTCCGAGCTGCCCCACCCGCACGCCGCCGAGAACGACGTGATCGTGGAGGTCCATGCGGCCGGCTTCATCCCGAACGAACTGGAGTGGCCCGGCACGTGGACCGACCGGGCCGGGCGCGACCGCACCCCCAGCGTGCCCGGGCACGAGCTCTCCGGCGTCGTCACCGAGCTCGGCTACGGCACCACCGGCCTGACCGTCGGGCAGCGGGTCTTCGGCGTGACCGACTGGACGCGCAACGGCTCGCTCGCCCAGTACACGGCGGTCGAGGCCCGCAACCTGGCGCCGCTCCCCGCCGGGATCGACCACGTCACGGCCGCCGCCCTGCCGATCTCCGGGCTCACCGCCTGGCAGGCCCTCTTCGACCACGCCCACCTGACCGTCGGACAGAGCGTGCTCATCCACGGCGCCGCGGGCGGCGTCGGATCCATCGCCGTGCAGCTGGCCCACGAGGCGGGCGCGCGGGTGATCGGCACCGGCCGGGCCGCCGACCGCGACACCGCCCTGGGCCTCGGCGCCGACGTCTTCGTGGACCTCCCGGCCGAGGGCCTGGACGGCATCGGCGAGGTGGACGTGGTGTTCGACGTGCTCGGCGGCGACATCCTCGCCCGCTCCACGCAGCTGGTGCGCCCCGGCGGCACCCTGGTCACGGCCGCCGAGCCCGTCACCGTCCAGCCCCGTGACGGCCGCGCCGTCTTCTTCGTCGTCGAGCCCGACCGGGTCCGTCTGGCCGATCTCGCGCAGCGGCTGCGGGACGGCCGCCTCAAGCCGATCGTCGGTGACGTCCGGCCGCTCGGCGAGGCGGCGGCCGCGTTCACCCCGGAGAAGCGCACCCCCGGCAAGACGATCATCCGCGTCGTCGAGGACTGAGTCATCGCGGACTGAGTCGTCGAGGACTGAGTCGTCCAGGGACGCGTCGACGGGCCGCCCGGGGACCGGCAGCCCGTCAGGCGTTGAGGATCTGGGCCACCTCCCAGACGTTGCCGCCCGGATCGGCGAAGGCCGCCGTGCGCCGGCCCCACGGGCGGTCGACCGGGCCGTTGAGCAACGGCACGCCGTGGTCCGCGAGTTCGCCGCAGACCGCATCGGCGTCCGCCACCTCGATCGTGTGCAGAGCCCGGACACCGGCGCCGGCTCCGCCGACCTGAGCGGGGGCGACCAGCTCGGGAGCCTTGGCGACGTCCAGCAGATTGATCATGAGGTTGTCGAGCCGGACCACGGCCGAGTCCTCGTTCTCGTAGACCACCTCAAGGCCGAACACGTCCTGGTAGAAGGCCTTGCCGGCGGGCAGGTCCTCGAAGAACAGCGTGATCACCTCAAGCTTGCTCAGACCCTTGATCATGTCTGTCTCCCCTCCGCGTCGACGATGTGCGACCGACCGTACCCAGGGCCACCGACAATCGTGCGCGGATCCTCACGCCCGGGCGTCGGTCCAGGGAACGCTCTGCTGGAAGTACGTGTCGTAGAGCTCCTGGACATCCAGCAGGCTCTCGGGCGGCACCTTGCCGTAGGCGATGCGCTCGAGGTGACGGAAGTACTCGAAGCGTTCGACTCCCGGGGTGATCACGATGAGCAGGTCCGCGTGCTCGCCCGGTGCGGCGGCGAACGCGTGCGCCGTCTTCGGCGGCACGACGACGAGATCGCCCCGGCCTGCGGTGACGACCTGCTCGCCGCACAGGAGTTGGGCCGTTCCGTCCAGCACGTAGAAGAGTTCGGCCGAGCGGGCGTGGTGGTGCGGCGTCGCACCGTTCGCTCCTTCGGTGAGGGTGACGCGCTGGGTGGACAGGGCGCCGCCCGTCGCGCTGCTGTCCGCCAGGAGGCGGACCGTGGTGGGGGCGCGTCCGACGACTTCGGCGTCCGCCGCGCGTACGAGGTGACCGCGGTCGGGGTCAGGGGGCATGAGGGACATGGGCTCGCTTCCTGTTCGGGTGGGCGCGCGCTGCGCGTTCGGATCAGATGGTGAGGGAGCGTGACGTGGGGAGCGCGGCGTCACAGAGCGAACAGCAGGCCCGCGCTCACGAGGACGATCACCGCCGTGGCGCCGTGGATGCCGAAGGCGGCCGCCTTCGTGCCGCCGTGGCGGAGCACGATGAGGGTGTCCCCGAGAGGGGTCAGCGCGATCACCAGCATGAACCACGCGGCCGCGTCGGCTCCTGCGAAGGCCAGCAGAGCGAGCCCCAGCAGACCGGAGACGAGATCGCGCAGGCCCTTGACCGTCAGGTAGGCCGCGTCGCCGTTCTCCGCGGCAGGCACGCCGTATGCGGCGGCCGCGGGGCGCGGCTGGAAGAGGAACCTCAGCCCGATGAACACGACGAGGAGGTCGAGCACGACGGCCAGACCGTAGGCGAGTGGTGTGAGCATGGGCGTCCCCCGACTGTCCTGAGCTGATGGGTGTCCTGCACGAGGCGCCCTGTGGCGCGGGCGTGCCTCAGGATGCAGTGCGCGCGAGACGTGAACAACGGCCGGTCCCGCATGGTCGGATAACCCTGGAGTTATGGGCGGCGGCTGGGGGGCTTGCGGTGGAGCTGCGGGACATCGAGATCTTTCTGACCCTTGCCGAAGAGCTGCACTTCGGGCGGACCGCGGATCGCCTGCACGTGTCGCAGGCGCGGGTGAGCCAGTCCATCGCCAGGCAGGAGCGGCAGATCGGGGCGCGGCTCTTCGCCCGGACCAACCGCAGGGTGGAGCTGACCGCGATCGGCGCCCGGCTCCGTGACGACCTCGACGCGGGCTACCGGCAGATCCAGGAGGGGATCCGTACGGCCACCGACGCCGCGCGCGGTCCCGCCGGCACGCTGACGCTCGGGCTGCACGGCGCCCAGGCCCACGACCAGGCCGCTCTCCTCGACCTGTTCCGCACCCGGCACCCGGGCACGGAACTCCGCATCAGGGAACTGAATTTCACCGACCCCTTCGGCCCGCTGCGCGACGGCTCGGTGCAGGTGGCGACCGCGTGGCTGCCCATCCGCGAGCCCGACCTCACCGTCGGCCCGCTGATCGTCGTCGAGCCCCTGCTGCTCATGGTGGCCGCCGACCATCCGCTGGTCGCGCGCGAGAAGGTCGGCCTCGAGGACCTCGCCGACTGGAGCATGCCGTACTCCGGACCACCCACCCCCGAGTACTGGCTGCAGACCCTCGTGCCCACGCACACCCCGGGCGGCCGCCGGATCCCGCGCGGTCCGATGGTCTCCTCGTTCCAGGAGGCGGCCGCCGCCGTCGCGGTGGGCCGTGCCGTCTGCCTGGTCCACGGGGATGCCGCGCGCTACTACGCGTGGCCCGGCCTGCGGTACCTGCGCCCCCACGACGCGCCGACGGCCAGTTGGGCCCTGACCTGGCTGACGGCGGCCGAGACGGAGTCCGTCCGCGCCTTCGCCCGCACGGCGCGCGAGCACGGTCCGCGCCGAGGGTGAGGACGGCCGGCGGCCCGGGGCCGTGCCTCACCGGGTCCGCAGCGACTGCCGCAACGACTCCTTGGACACCTTGCCGGAGCCGGTCGTGGGGAGGGAGCCCAGCACCACGAACTCGTCCGGGATCCACCACGAGGCGACCCGGTCGAAGAGGTGTGCCCGCAACTGCTCCGCACTGACGCTCGCGCCCGGGCGCAGGACGACGCAGGCGACGGGGCGTTCGACCCAGCGTGGATCGTCCCGGGCGACGACGGCGACCTGGGCGACGTGCGGATGCGCGGAGAGAGCCGTCTCCAGCTCCACCGAGGAGATCCACTCGCCGCCGGACTTGATCAGGTCCTTGATGCGGTCGACGAGCCGCAGGTATCCGTGCCCGTCGAGCGTCGCCAGATCGCCGGTGCGCAGCCAGCCGTCCCCCGTGAAGCCGTCGGTGCCCGCGCCGCCGAGGTAGCCGCTCGCCACCCAGGGGCCCGCGACCTGGAGTTCGCCGACGGACTCTCCGTCGTGGGGCAGGCGCGCGCCGGACGCCGGATCGACGATGCGCAGGGTCACCAGGGGCAGCGGCCGGCCCTGGGCGCTCGTGACCGCGTCGCGCTCCGCCGCGCCGAGACCGTCGTGTGCGCTGTGCAGACCGCCGACGGCACCGACCGGACTGACCTCCGTCATGCCCCAGGAATGCGTGAGCGGGACCCCGACGGCTTCCTCGTAGGCGGCGGACAGTTCGGGTGTGACGGGTGAGCCGCCACCGAGGAGCAGCCGGAGCGCGCCCAGGTCCCGGCCGGGGAGCGCCGGCAGCAGGTCGGACCAGACGGTCGGCACCGCTGCGGCGAGCGTGACCCGGTGACGCTCCATCAGGCCACCGAGATGCGCGGGGTCGGCGGACGGGCCGGGCAGCACCAGGTCGGCGCCGGTCATCAGCGCGCCGTACGGCAGGCCCCAGGCGTTGGCGTGGAACATCGGCACGATCGGCAGGACGACATCGCGCTCGGCGAGGCCGATGAGCCCCGCCGCCATGATGCCGAGGCAGTGCAGGACCGTGGACCGGTGACTGTAGAGCACGCCCTTGGGGCGGCCGGTCGTGCCGGACGTGTAGCACAGGCCGGCCGCCAGATTCTCCTCGGCGCCGGTGAACGCCGCCTCGAACGAGCCGCCACACGGCTCGGACCCGGCCACCAGCGCGTCGTAGTCGTGGAAGCGGGGATCGTCCGGCAGCGCCGTGCCGGTGCCGTCCGGGAAGACGACCCAGTGCCGCACGCCCGGCACCCGGTCGAGGATCTTCCGGACCAGCGGCAGGTGCCGGCGGTCGAGGAAGACGACGTCGTCGCGCGCGTGCTCGATGACGAAGGCGAGGTCGTCCGGCGAGAGCCGGATGTTGAGCGTGTGGAGGACGCGCTTGCTGACCGGGGCCGCGGCGTAGACCTCCAGATGGCGCCGGTGGTTGGCCGCGAGGGTCGCGACCCGCGCCCCCGGAGGCACGTCCAGGGCCGCGAGGGCGGACACCAGCCTGCGCACCCGCACGGCCCACGCGCCGTAGGGGAGCTCCGTCCCGTCGGAGTCGATGATGCGCTTGTGCGCGAACAGCGTCTCGGCGCGCTCGAAGAGGTGCGCGATGGTCAGCGGCCGCGGCTGCATGAGCCCGTCCATGTGTGTGCTCTCCTCCCAGACAGGTGCGGGCCCCGCGGTGGCGCCACGGACCCCGTGCCGCGTGCCGTGTGCCGCGGGGGCGAGCACCGATCACGTGGCCGTCTCACCGTAGGAGCGGGATTCCCCGGCTCGGGAGGTGAGGATCGACCACAAGTGCGCACCTGGGCGTAGACGAAACACCCACCCCTTTGCATGATGGTGATCACCAGGACGGCTCGTGCGGCCAGGGCCGCACCCCTGCCGGGCGGCCGGCCCGCCGCACCGACGAACGGCGCAGGGGACATGACGCAACGAGGGCGAGCAGACGGACACATCCGACCGGGTCGGGCACGGGAACTGGCCTCGCTGTACGCGACGGCGCGGTCCCTGACCGCGCTCGGCGACGTCGACGACGTCCTGGACTCGATCGTCCGGCACGCCCACGACCTGATCGGCACGGACTTCACCTACCTGTCGCTGATCGGCGACGACGGCGCGCTGCGGATCACCGCCAGCGAGGGAACCATCTCGGCGGCGTTCCGCTCCGCCCGCATCCCGTCCGGCAGCGGCCTCGGCGGCAAGGTCATCGCCTCGCGCGCCGCGCACTGGGTCGGCAACTACCTCGTCGACGCGGAACTCCGGCACGACCCCGGATTCGACGCGGTCGTCGGCAACGAAGGGCTCGTCGCGCTCCTCGGCGTCCCGCTCATGGCCAGAGGCCAGGTCATCGGCGCCCTCTTCGCGGCGCACCGCAGCGAACGCCGCTTCCGCACCGACGAGACAGCCCTGCTCAGCGCGTTCGCCGACCACGCGGCGGTCGCCCTCGACAACGCCCGGCTGTACGAGGAGAGCCGCGCCGCCCTCGCCGAACTCCGGGAGGCGTACCGGACCATCGAGGAGCAGATGACCACGAGGGAACGGGCCCAGTCCGTGCACGAGGCGCTGACCCGGTCCGTCCTGGCCGGCGGCGGCCCCGGTGCGGTGGCGTCCGAACTCGTGGCGCAGCTGGGCGGCGCGCTCGTCATCCTCGACCGCAGCGGGGGCCTCCTCGCCCGCGCCCGCACCGACGAGCCCGACGGCGCGGACCCGGTCGGCGCGGCGCACGCCGAGGTGATCGAGCGGGCCCGCAGCACCGGTCGTGCGGTGACCCGCCAGGGCGCGGACGGCCTGTGGCACAGCGCGGCGACCGTGCGCGCCGGGGACAGCCTGCTCGGCGCGCTCGTGTGGAGCGGCGCGCGCGAGCCGTCCGCGACGGACACCCGCAGCCTCGAACTCGCCACACACGTCGTCGGGTTGCTCATCCTCAAGGACAACGCCGCCGCCGACGCGGCCGAGCGGCTCAGCGGCGAGCTGCTCACGGAACTCATCGTCGCGGGCCCGCACGTCAGCCCCACCCAGTGGACACGGGCCCGCTCGCGCGGCATCGACCTCGACGCCCTCGACGTCGTGATCACCGCCGAGTCCGGTTCCGTCCCCGCACCCGAGATCGTCCGCCACCTGCACGTGATCGCCCGCGAGGAGGCCGGGCTCGCGGGGGAACACCTGGGCCGTGCGACGCTGATCGCGCACGCCGGGGACGCCGAGCGCTTCGCACGCGCCGTCCAGCAGCGCCTGCGCACCGAGCTCGGCCGGCCCGTCCTGGTCATCTGCGAGCCCGTCACCGGTCGCGCCTGGGCGCGGGCCTTCTCGCGCGCGGCAGGCTGCACGACCGTAGCCCGCCACCTCGGCGCGACGGACCTCGGGGCGACGACCGACCGGTTCGCCCTGTACGCGCTCGCCTTCGACGCCGACCGCAAGGAGGAACTCGACCGGTTCCTCGCCGACGTCATCGGCCCGCTGCTCGACTACGACACCAGGCGCTCCACCGACCTGATCGCCACCCTGGACGCCTACTTCACCCAGGACGGGAACCTGCGCCGCAGCGCCGACGCCCTCCAGGTCCACCTGAACACCCTGCTCAAGCGGCTCGACCGGATCACCCACGTCCTGGGCCACGACTGGCGGGCCGGTGACGACCTGCCGCTGCGCCTGGCGATCCGTCTCGAAGTGCTGCGCCGGGCCCTGCGGCCGTAGGCAGCGCACTCCCGGGCCCGGGTGGCGGTTCTTACCACCCCGAGCCCGGCAACTATGGAAGTTTCTGACCTCATGGTGTCCCGGGGCGCTCCCTACAGTGACCGCGACCACACCGGCCGGTGGCGCGAACACCCACCTGACTGAGGGAGACCCCATGAGCGTCGTACTCCGCCTTCATGCCGTACCCCGCCGCGATCTCCGCAGCCCACGCGCAGGAGACCCGTCGTGAACCACGTGCATCCCGTGAACCCCGTGACGCGCGGCGGCGTGCCGCCCGCTCCCGACGCCCCCACCGACCGCCTCCACGCGACCGCCAGCCGCAAGGCCGCCCTCCGACTCCTGCCGCTCCTCTGCATGGTCTACTTCATGGCCTTCGTGGACCGCACCAACGTGGGGATGGCCAAGACCGCGCTCGAGGCCGACGTGGGCATCAGCGCCGCGGCCTTCGGCACCGGTGCGGGCGTCTTCTTCCTCAGCTACGCGCTCCTCGAGGTGCCCAGCAACCTGGTCATGCACCGCATCGGCCCGCGGCGCTGGATCACCCGCATCGCCGTCACCTGGGGAGCGCTCTGCGCCTGCATGATGTTCGTGCAGGGCGAGGTCTCCTTCTACGTC
>NZ_WWIA01000467.1 GCF_009870065.1 Streptomyces sp. SID5785
TCAGTAGCGGGGACAGGATTTGAACCTGCGACCTCTGGGTTATGAGCCCAGCGAGCTACCGAGCTGCTCCACCCCGCGCCGTTGTGAGACAAACTTTATCACGGCGCGGGGGTGCGGCCGGCCGGCCCCCTGGTCAGCCCGAGCTCTTGTCCCCTCCCTTGCCGTCACCGGCGTCGGCCTTGTCGTCCGCCTTGTCGTCGGCCTTGTTCGCGTTGTCCGCCTTCTCGGCCGCGTTCTGGGCCTTCTCGGCGCGCTCCAGGGCGTCCTGCAGCTTGTCCTGCGCCTCGCCGTAGGCCGACCAGTCGCCGTCCTTCATGGCCTTCTGGCCGTCCTCGAAGGCCTTCTCCGCGTCGGCGAGAGCCGCCTTCACCGTCGAGTTCTCCGGTGGGTTCGTCTTGTCCCCACCCGGCTTCTCCGGCTCCGCGGGCGTCGAGCCCTCCACGTCGAAGGCCTGGTTCAGCGCGCCCTCGAGCGAGTCGGCGAAGCCTCTCTTCTCCCCGTAGGAGACGGCGACCTTACGCATCAGGGGGTACTCGGAGTTGCGTCCCTGTGCGTACATCGGCTCCACGTACAGGAAGCCCTCGCCGAGTGGCACCGTCAGCAGGTTGCCGTAGAGGACCGTCGAGTCGGCGCCCTTCATGTCGCGCACCCAGTTCGCCACCGGATCCCAGGAGTTGAGCTTGTTCTGTACCTGCTCGGGTCCCTGGGCGCTCTCCTCGGTGACTCTGAGGAGCTTTATGGTGCCGTAGTCCTTACTGGTGGCGTCGGCGTCGACCGCCATGAACGCCCTCAGGTTGGGCCGGCCGCTCGGGGTGAACGTCGTCGTCAGCGAGAACTGCTGGGAGTCCTGGCCCGGCATCTTCATCGACAGGTAGTACGGCGGCACCGCACTGTTGTCCCGCTTGGTCGGGTCGTTGGGGACCTGCCAGGCGTCCGACGCGTTGTAGAACTGGTTCGGCTTGGTGACGTGGTACAGGCTGAGCAGCTCGCGCTGGACCTTGAACATGTCCTGCGGGTAGCGCAGGTGCTCCATCAGCTCCGCCGGAATGGCGCTGCGCGGCTCCACGGTGCCGGGGAAGGCCTTCTTCCAGGTCTTCAGGACCGGGTCGTCGGAGTCCCACGTGTAGAGCTTCACCTCGCCCGTGTACGCGTCGACGGTCGCCTTCACCGAGTTGCGGATGTAGTTGACCTGGTTCTGCTGCGCCACCACCGCGCGCTGGCTGTCGCCCTCGTTGAGGGAGTCGGCCGTGCTGTCGCCCAGAGTGGTGCGGGATGCGTACGGGTAGCCGTTCGACGTCGTGTAGGCGTCGACCACCCACTTGATCTTGCCGCCGACCACGGTCGGGTACGGGTCGCCGTCGATGGTCAGCCAGGGCGCGACCGCCTCAACGCGCTCCTTCGGCGTGCGGTTGTACAGGATCCGCGAGTCCTTGCCGATGGCCCCGGAGTAGAGGATCTGCGGCTCGCTGAAGGAGACCGCGTACGCCGCCCGGTTGATCGGGTTGTCCAGGTTGACGCCGCTCTCGGTGTCGTAGCTGGTGGTCTGCTGGGTGCCGTCGTCCTTCTCGTAGTCCAGCTCCTTCTGCGGCCCGCCGACGATCGAGTACTGCGTCGTCTTCTCGCCGTAGTAGATGCGCTGGTTGTACGTCCCGAGCATGCCCTCGGTCGGCAGACCGGACTCGGTGAACTTCGGCGCGCCCTGGGTGGTCTCCGTGCCCTTGGCCATGACGGCGCCGTAGCCGTGCGTGTAGACGAAGTGGTCGTTGATCCAGTTGCGCTTGTCGAGCTTGCTCAGGTTGAGCTCGCGCAGGCCCACCACCGTGTCCTGGCCGTTGTACCGGTCCACGTCCAGGGTGGTCGGGAACTGGTAGTACTTCCGCTGCTGCTCGAGCTGCTGGAAGGTCGGCGAGACCACGTTCGGGTCGTTCAGGCGGTAGCTGGCGGCCGAGTCGGCGGCCGTGCGCTGCTTCTTGGTGTCGCTCGAACCCTTGCCGCTGTAGTCCTCGATCGGCGTGTTGTCGATCTCGTAGGCCTTGCGCGTCGCGTCGATGTTCTTCTGGATGTACGGCGCTTCCTTGGCCTGCTCGTTCGGCTGGACCTGGAACTTCTGGACGATGGCCGGGTACAGGCCGCCGATCAGGATCGCCGAGAGCACCATGAGGCCGAAGCCGATGACCGGCAACTGCCAGGTGCGCCGCCACAGCGTGGCGAAGAAGAGGATCGCGCAGATGACGGCGATGCAGAACAGGATCGTCTTCGCCGGCAGGTACGCGTTCGCGTCGACGTAGCGCAGGCCCGTCCAGTTGTCCGTCGCCTTGAAGTCGCTCGACTTCACCGCGAGCCCGTACCGGTCCAGCCAGTACGCGACGGCCTTGAGCGCCACGAACACGCCGAGCAGCACCGACAGGTGTCCGGTCGCGGCCGCGGTGGCGCGCGCGCCCGGGCTGGTGATGCGCAGCCCGCCGTACAGGTAGTGCGTCAGCGCGGCGGCGACCAGGCCGATGACCGTGGCCGCGAACCCGAAGCCGAGCAGGAAGCGGTACCAGGGCAGGTCGAACGCGTAGAAGGCCACGTCCATGTGGAACTGCGGGTCCTTCTGGCCGAACGGCACGCCGTTCACATACATCAGCCACGTGCGCCACTGGCTGGCCGCCGAGGCTCCGGCGATCAGGCCCACCAGGGCGGTGACGCCGACGAGGAGCCACTTCTTGAAGGGCGCGATGCCCATCCGGTAGCGGTCCAGGCTCTGCTGCTCCATGGACATGGCGCTCAGCGGCGGGCGCAGTCGGTGCGCCAGCCAGATGTTCACCCCCACGGCGATCGCCATGAGGAGGCCGAAGACGAAGAAGAGCCCGATCTTCGTCCAGAGCGTCGTCGTGAACACGGACGAGTACTTGACCGACCGGTACCAGAGCCAGTCCGTCCAGAACCCGGCGAACATGACGAAGGCCATGCAGAGCACAGCCAGGACGCCCAGCGTCAAGAGCAGCGTCCGGGCACGTCGGGAGGGTCGGCCCACTCTGATCCGCGGTCCCGTCGGGCCCCCGCCGCGGTCCGGCATCTGGAAAGCCAAGGTGCGCACCTCGAAAGTTCAAATCGATCGGTCAGGCCCCCGAGATCGCGGACCCATCACCTATGCAACTTACTCACGCTTTACTCAGTTCCCGGTTCGGGGGACGAACGAGGCAGGATTGTGACCATGTCCAACACTCCTATGGCAGCGAGCCCCCTCACCCGGGCCGTACTCGAGATCGACGAGTACGCCTCCGGCCTCGGCTGGGACCAGCCCGCTCGCCTCTTCGCCCTTGTCGACACGGCCGCGCTGCGCGCCCAGGAACCCGCTCTCGCCGCCCAGCTCGGCCTCGAGGGCGAGCAGGAGGCCCCCGGCCTCACCCCGATCGAGCAGGACGAGATCCCGGCGGGCAAGCCGCTGGACGAGTTCCTCGGCACCATCGCCTGGCCCGACGCCGTCGCGGGCTGCGCCCTGACCGTCGAGCGGCTGATGCTGCCGCCGTCCGCGGAGGCGTCCGTCCCGGAGGGCCTGAGCGACAAGAAGCTCGCCCAGTGGGTCGCCGAGCACCCGGACCGCCAGGAGGTGCGGATGACGGTGGCCGTGCTGCGCGACGGCACGCGCGAGTCGGCCCTGCGGCTGCGCGAGAAGGACGCGGCGACGGAGGTCCTGACCGGCTCGCAGCTGGTCCCGGGCCTCGCCGAGGCGCTGTCGGCGACGTTCGCCGACTGAGTCCGCCACCCCCGCAGGCACGGACGAGGGGGCGCGGCGGGTGACCACCCGCCGCGCCCCCTCGTCCTTTGTCCGTCGTCCCTCGCCCTTTGTCCGTCGTCCCTCGTGCGCCGGCAGGAGCTATCCGGCCGTGCAGCTGGGCAGGTCGGAGGTCTTGCCGCTGCGGATGTCCTTGAGCGCGCCCATGGCGTCGTCGATGGTGTCCACCTTGACGAGGGTGAGCCCGTCCGGGGTGTCCTTCGCCGCGGTCGCGCAGTTGTCCTTCGGCGTCAGGAAGTACCGCGCGCCCTTCTCGCGGGCGCCGACCGTCTTCATCTGGATGCCGCCGATCGGGCCGACCTTGCCGTCGTCGTCGATCGTGCCGGTGCCGGCGACGAACTTCCCGCCGGTCAGATCGTCGGGCGTCAGCTTGTCGACGATGCCGAGCGCGAACATCAGACCGGCGCTGGGGCCGCCGACGTCGGCGAGCTTGATGTCGATCTGGAACGGGAACGTGTGGTCGGTCCCGGCCTGGATGCCGACGATCGCGCGGCCGTCGTCGGCCTTCTGCGTCGTGATCTTCACGTGCTCCGTGCGGGTCGCCTCCTTGCCCTCCTTCTCGGCGGCGGTGGCTTCCTTGACCGGCACGACCGTGAAGTCGACGGTCTCACCCGGCTTGTGCTTGGTGACCAGCTTGGCCACGTCCGCGGGCTGCCTGATCGACGTGCCGTCGACGGCCTTGATGACGTCGCCCGCGTGCAGCCTGCCCTCGGAGGGGCTGTCCTTGACGACGGTGGAGACGATCACCCAGGACTTCACGGGGATGTCCAGCTCGTTCAGGGCGGCGACCTTCGCGCTCTCCTGGGACTGGCTGAACTCCTCGGCGTTCTCCTGCGAGGACTGCTCCTCCGTCTGGCCGTCGGGGTAGAGCGTGTTGTGCGGCACCACGATGCTGTCATGGGCGAGCCAGCCGTAGACGGCCGACACCAGGTTCATGTTGTAGTCGGCGCTGGTGACGCGGACCGTCGTCATGTTGAGGTGCCCGGACGTCTCGTACGTCTTGTGCCCGGCGATCTGGATCACGGGTTCGCCGTCGTGGTCA
>NZ_WWIA01000468.1 GCF_009870065.1 Streptomyces sp. SID5785
GCCGCGCACGCCTGCGCGGGCGCGGCCGCCGGGCTCGGCCGCAGCCCCCTGCTGCTCACCGCCGCGCTCGCGAGCGCCGCACTCGCCCTGAGAGAGGACTGAGGCACGCCATGGGAATCGTCATCCTCCTGATCATGCTGGCCGGAGTCGGCCTCATGCTCACCCGCAGACTGCCCACGGCCTTCGCCCTGGTCCTGCTCGGCCTCGCCATCGCCGTGGTCGCCAAAGCGCCGCTGACCGGCAAGAACAGCATCCTCGACACCGTCGTGCAGGAAGGCGCGGTCGCGCTCGCCGCGACCATGCTGGCCGTCCTCATCGGCTCCTGGCTCGGCAAGCTCATGGAGGAGACCGGGATCGCCGGGACCCTCGTCCGCAAGATCGTCGAGTTCGGCGGGGACCGGCCGACCGTCGTCGCCCTCGGCGTGCTCGCCGTCTCGGCGCTCATCGGCACGGTCACCGGCTCGGCGCCCGCCGCGATGATGGCCGGGATCATCGGCATCCCCGCGATGATCGCCGTCGGCGTCCCGAAGGCCACCGCCGCCGGCACGATCCTCATGGGCATCGCGGCCGGCATGCCCTTCGAACTGCCCGTGTGGCAGTTCTTCTCCACCGCGCTCGACCTGCCGCTGGAGACGGTGAAGGGCTTCATGATGAAGCTGTTCCCGCTCGCCGCGTTCTTCGCCGTGCTCTTCGTCCTCGTCGAGAACCGCCGCAAGGGCGTCGAACACGCCTGGTCCCTGGCCTCCGTACGGGAACGCCCGGACAGCGCGCGCCGCCGCGACCGGGCCCGGCGCATGGGCGACGCGCCCTGGTACGCACTGCTCGCCCCCGTCGTGCCGCTCGTGCTCGCGCTCGGCTTCAAGCTCGCCATCATCCCCTCGATGCTGGCCGGTGTGCTGTGGGCCCTGTTCACCACCACCCGGCCCGGCCAGTACAACAAGCGGCTGCTGCGCACCCTCTACGGCGGCTTCGAGGTCGCGGCCCCGCCGATCGCGCTGTTCGTCGCCATCGGCATCCTGCTGGCCTCCGTGAAGCTGCCCGGCGCCGTGGACGCGCTGAACCCGCTGGTGAAGGCCGTCGCGCCGGGCAACGCCTTCGTGTTCGTCCTCGTGTTCACGCTGCTGGTCCCGCTGTGCCTGTACCGCGGCCCGCTCAACGTCTACGGGCTCGGCGCGGGCATCGCCGGTGTACTCATCGCCGCCGGCATCTACCCCGCCGTCGCCGTGCTCGGCCTGACCGCCTCCTACAACCAGGTGTTCGGCGTCAGCGACCCGACCAGCACCCAGACGGTCTGGGCGGCCCAGTACTCCGGCGTCAGCCCTCAGCAGGTCATGCTCCGCACCCTCCCGTACGTGTGGTGCGTCGCGCTCGGCGGCTTCGTCGTCACCGCCGCCACCCAGCTGTGAACAACCCTGCCCCCCACCGCAGAAGGAGCCGCACGTCATGACGATCGACCGCAGGACCTTCCTCCGCACCGCCACCGCGGGCGGCGCCCTGATCGCCCTCGGCACCACCGCCGAGGGCACAGCCGCCGCGGCCCCCGGCGGCTTCCCCGACTACCGGTACGCGACGACGCTGCTCACCCCCGAGCAGCTCTCCTACAACCCGACCGGCGAGATCATCTTCCCGTGCATACGCGGCGTGTACGACAAACTCCCCGACCCGCTGGGCCGTTACCACCTCTACTACGCACCCCACGACGCGCCCGGCGGCATCTGCCTCGCCTACGGGGACTCCCTGGAGGGCCCGTTCACCGAGTACCCGCACAACCCGATCGTGTCCCACACCTGGTCGCCGCACTACGACGTCAGCCACGTCTCGTCCCCGCACGTCCTGTGGAACGCCGACGAGCGGGAACTGTGGCTGTACTTCCACGGGGAGAACACCACGACGCGCCTCGCCCGCTCGAAGGACGGCATCCACTTCACGTACGACAAGGCCGTCCTGACGACGTCGATGATGCCCGCGGGCACCACCGAGACCTCCTACGCCCGGGTCTTCCGGCACGACCTGCCGGACCGCGGCGCGCGCTACGTGATGCTGTTCATGCGGAACACGACCGCGAACCACCGGGACATCTGCTGGGGCTGGTCGCCCGACGGCCGGGACTGGACGTTCGACCAGGAGCCGCTGGTGCGCCACTCCGACGTCGGCGCGGTCAACGTGGGCGGGCCGTCCCTGCTGACCCGCGGCGACAGCGCGTACGTCGTCTACAACACCGACAAGGAGAGCGGCGGGAACATTCTGATCACCGAGGTCGGCCGGGACTTCTCGCGCCGCGATCACCTCGGCGTGTTCTACGACAGCGGGTCCGCCGACCCGGAGAACGGGCGCGCCGCGTCCCCGTCCTTCGGCACCGACGGCGGCGTGCCCTACATGGTCTACGAGGCGGGGGAGCGGCTGTCGGGGGCGATCGCACTCGCCCGCGGCTGACGCGGAGTTGCCGGTACCGCGTCGTGCGGGACGCCCTAGGGTGGTCGTCTCACTCCCGCACGACGCGGGGCGGTCTCGGACGGACAGGGGCGGTACGCGGGCATGGCCGAAGCATCGGGGACCGGACAGGAGCCGGGCGGCGCCGGCACGCCGCCCGCACTGCGCGCGTCGCACGCGGACCGCGACCGCGTGGTCGACCGGCTGCGCGTGGCCGCCGGGGACGGACTGCTGAGCGTCGACGAGCTGGAGGAGCGGCTGGAGTCGGCGCTCGCCGCGCGCACCCTGGCCGAACTGTCCGGGCTCACCGCCGATCTGCCCGAGGCGCCCGCGTCCGGGTCCGCCGCCCCGGCCAAGGACGTCCTGCGCATCGAGCGGGTGCACAGCGGCGGCGTCGCCCGCTCGGGCCGCTGGCGACTGCCCCGCCGCATCGAGCTGGCCGTCGTGTTCAGCCAGGTCACGCTCGACCTGAGCGAGGCCGAGATCACCCACGACACCCTGCACATCGATGTGAACATGACCGGCAAGACGCTGCTCCTGATCACCCGCCCCGGCATCGTCGTCGACGCCGACGGACTCCAGCTGACCCACAGCAGGGTCCGGCACCGCCCGGCCCCCGCCGCGCCCGTCGCCCTGCGGGTCGAGCTCGCCGGTCAGAAGGCCTTCGGCCGGGTCGTCGTGCGGCCCGCGCGCCGCTCACCCTGGCGCCTGCTGCGCCGCGGGCCCGGGGCCGCGGCACCGGCCGTCGAGCGCTGACAAGGTGCGGGTGCCCCGGGCGTCGGCCAGAGTAGGGGACGATCCACGGCAGCCGTCCTGCCGCGCGGCCGGTCCCGCCCGCACCGTGCGGACCGGCGCGAGAGGATCCCGTGGGACCGGAGAGGGCCAATGTTCCGCACAGGGTCCGCCGACGGCGGCGACGAGCTGCTCGCCCGGCTCGGCGCGCTGACCGCCCGGGCCCGGGAGCTCGCCGAGTCGCAGCGCTCCCGGGTCGAACTCGCGGTGGCCCTGCAGCACGGCATGCTGCCCCGTGACCTCCCGCGCCCGCCCGGCATCCGGATCGCCGTCGGCTACGCGCCGGCCAACCACGGGCTCAACGTGGGCGGCGACTGGTACGACGCCTTCCCCATGTCCGACGGCCGGATCGGTATCTCCATCGGCGACGTGCAGGGCCACAACGCGCAGGCCGCCGCGTTCATGGGCCAGGTCAGGGTGGCGCTGCGGGCCCTGGCCTCCGTCACCGAGGACCCCGGCAGGCTGCTCGGCCGGACCAACGACCTGCTCATCTCGCTGGACGCCGACCTCTTCGCGACGTGCACGTTCCTGCGCCTCGATCCGGCCACCGGGACGCTGGAGTGCGCGCGGGCCGGACACATCCCGCACATCTGGGCCACCGCCGACGGCCGCTCCGGCATCGACGACGGCGAGGTCGGGCCGCCGCTCGGCGTGCTCCAGGGCGCCGACTACCCGGTCGCGCGGCACCGGCTCACCATGGGCGGGGTTCTCGTCCTGCTCACCGACGGCGTCGTGGAAGGGCCCTCGCTGCACATCGACGAGGGTCTGGGGCGGGCGCGCCGGCTCGCGGAGATCACCGCAGGGGCGAGCCTCGGCATCGACGCCCTGGTCGGCGGGGTCATGAAGCTGGCCGACTCGGTCGGGCACGAGGACGACGCGGCGGTGCTCGTCATCGGCCACGACGCGGGCGTCCCGTGGCGGTCCGAGGTCCGTCCGCGGGAGCGGTGACGGCCGGGCGGGCCCCGAGGCACACACCCGGGCAGGCGTCCCCGCGTGGCCGATCCGGCGCGCCCGGTGTCTCATGCTGATGTGGTGGTGACTCGGCTGACGGCTGTCGTGGCGACCCGGCGGTCCCGGAGATCCCTTGAGCTGGTGCTCAAGATTCTTGCCGTGGCGGCCTGCTACTACGTGGCCGGACGGCTGGGCCTGGTGAGCCAGGTCGACGTCGAGGGCGTCGTCGTCACCCCCATCTGGCCGCCGACGGGAGTCTCCGTCGCCGCGCTCCTCGTCCTGGGCGTCGGAGTCTGGCCCGGGATCGCCCTGGGCTGTTTCCTCGTCATCGCCTCGATCACCACCCCCGAGTTCACCGTCCTCGTCAACGTCGCGGGCAGCACCGTCGCGCCGCTGTGCTCGTTCCTGCTGCTGCGCCGGATCGGCTTCCGGCTCGACATCTCGCGGCTGCGGGACGGTCTCGCCCTGGTCTTCCTCGGCGGACTCGGCGCCATGCTGATCAGCGCGACGACCGGTGCCGGGCTCCAGGTGCTCACCGGGGACCTGGACTCGGGAGAGTTCTGGGCGGTGTGGCTCGCGTGGTGGGTGGGCGACGCGATGGGCGTCCTGCTCGTCACCCCGCTGCTGCTCCTGGTGGTCGGCGCGGGCGAGCTGGACTGGGGCAGACGCTGGCCGGAGGCGGTCTGCCTCGGCGCCGTCGCGCTGGTCCTCGTCCCGCTCGCCGCCTTCGCGTCGACCAGCCTCCTCTTCCTGGTCTATCCGCTGGTGATCTGGGCGGCCCTGCGCTTCCAGCTGGCCGGCAGCATGATGTGCGCGCTCTACGCGTCCGTCCTGACGACGTACTCCGCGAACACCACGAGCGGGGCGTTCCTGGGGCTCTCCGATGTCGACACGATGGTCAAACTGCAGGCCTTCAACGGGGCCACCGCGCTGACGGCCCTGCTGCTCTCCTCCCTCGTCACCGAACAGATCGCCACCCGGCGCTCGGTGGAGAACGCCTGCGGAGAGCTCCAGGAGCTACTGGACCACCTGGCCGCGGGCGAGACCCCGCCGGAGACCCCGCCCCGCCACATCGCGGCGCCCGCGCCCGGACCACGATCACCCCGCCCGCGCGCCCCGGGCTGACGGCCGTGCCGGGGGCCGGGTGAACGTACGGACGTCTGTGCCCCTGCGGACACGGGGTTGGCCGCCGTCCTGGTGCGCACAGATACCGGTGAGTCCTCGGGGGACAGAAAGGCGGGTGCGGGGCCGGAAGGAGGGGGGCCGGTCCCGCACCCGTCGAACGCACCCGCACACCTTCGCCGGTGTGACCCACGGTGCCGACAGTGACCGCTTGCGGGCGGGCCCGAAGGGAAGTGCCCGTCCTCGGACCCGCGGTGCCCTGTGCAACGAGCGGGACCCGGAAACGATGCGCGCCGGGCCGTGCCGGTCCCGAAATCCGGGTGCGGCCGGGTCGGGGCGTGCGGCATCCTCCCGGGGTGATCACCGTCCGCCCCGTCGTCGAGGTCGCCCGCCGCGAGGACTTCGCCCTGTGGCCCGTCGCCGCCCGCGCGCCCTTCACGTTCCTGGAACTCGGCGCCGCCATGACGCCGGACGAGGTCGGTACGGCGGTGATGTCGCTGGCTGCGTGCAACGACGTCGAACCCGACGACGCGGGCCCGCCACGTCCGGCCGGCGCGCTCGACGGCTTCCTGCACGGCCTGCTCACCCTCGACCCGCTGTTCGCGGCCGGCGGTCTGCGCGTGACCGACACCCGCACGGGCGTCCGCCTCGACCCCGGCTGCTGCACCGGTCTCGAGGATCGCGGCGACTGGTGGGCGGTCGTCGACGAGACCCGCCCCGCCGCCTGGTTCGGGCACGACCCCACGCCCGCCGCCGAACGCGACGGCGCGACGATCCGGCTGACGGTCGACGCCGAGGCGGCCCGGCCCGAACGGATCGAGGTGTCCGCGGCCGCCCTGCGCGGGCTGCTGGCGGGCGTCGAGGACGACCTCGCGGGCTTCCTCCGGCTGGCCGGCGCCTGGGCCGACGAGCGGCTGCCCGGTCACGCGGACCGGGTGCGGGCCGCACTCGCGCGCGCCCTGGCCAGGTCCTAGGCTCTGTCTTCGAACTCCCGCCGTCGCCCGGCGGGCCCGGCCCACGCGGCGCGCGACAACCGCCGACGGCGCACAATGGCGGCCATGGGAGTCAGGCTGTCCTCGGCGCGCGGGCGCTGGATCCTCGCGTGCGTCGTGCTGGCCTCCGGCATGGCCATGCTCGACGGAACGGTCGTCAACGTCGCGCTGCCCACCATGGGCCGCGACCTCGGCGCCTCGATCTCCGCCCTCCAGTGGGTCGTCAACGCCTACATGCTGACCCTGTCCGCGCTCCTGCTGTGGGGCGGCGCGATGGGCGACCGGATCGGACGGCGGCGCACTCTCGTGCTCGGCGTCGCCTGGTTCGCGCTCGCCTCGGCGCTGTGCGGGCTCGCCCCCGACGAGGGCACGCTGATCGCCGCGCGGGCGCTCCAGGGCGTCGGCGGAGCACTCCTCACACCGGGCTCCCTCGCCCTGGTCCGGACCGTGTTCCACCCCGACGACCAGGCCAGGGCGGTCGGCGCGTGGTCGGGTCTGACCGGTGTCGCGGGCGCCCTCGGCCCGTTCCTCGGCGGCTGGCTGAT
>NZ_WWIA01000469.1 GCF_009870065.1 Streptomyces sp. SID5785
GATCCGCGGGGCGAGCGCCCGCAGCGCGCCGTGCGCCTCCCGGACCTCCTCCCAGGCGCCAGGGCCCTCCGCCGCAGGCACCGCCGCCGCGGCCAGCAGGGAGCGCGCCTCGTCCCGTACGACGAGGGCCTGCTCCACGTCGCGCGCCGCGGCCACCGCCGCGCCCAGGACGCGGTCGCCGAGCGGCTGGGCCGAGCGCAGCGCCCCGTACAGGACGCCGCGCACCCGGCGCTGCACCACGACCGGCACGGCGAGCACGGAGCGCAGGCCCTCCGCGGAGACAGCTCCGTCGTACTCGTGGCTGATGTGGCGCGAGCCCTGGTAGTCGGTGACCGCGCAGGCGCGCGCGAGGGTGAGCGCCTTGCCGCCCAGGCCGTTGCCCGCACTGACGCCGAGGCCGCGCAGCGCGTTCGTCGCGGCGCCGCTCAGCTCCGCGATCCGCACCTGCCCGGGACCCGCGACGAGCCCGCCGAACGCCACGGGCAGGCCCGTGCCGCGGCGCAGCCGCGCCAGCGCGGCGCGCATCTCGACCCCGTCGGCCCCTTCTGCGCCCACGTCACCCTCCCCGGCCCCGTCGGAGTTCCCCCCGTTCGGGGGTAGTGAGACCTGCGTCACGGACTACACGATGACAGGCACGGTCCGCAAGGGCGATGGACCAGCGATCGACAGGAGCGCACATGACGACGGCGAACGGGCCCACCGAGCAGTTCCGCGCGGCCCGCGACTTCCTGCTGCGGCACGCCGGGGACTACGAGCGGGCCCACGACGGCTTCGTGTGGCCCCGCCCGGACCGCTTCAACTGGGCCCTCGACTGGTTCGACGTCATCGCGGACGGCAACGACAGGACCGCCCTGCACATCGTCGAGGAGCACGGCGACGAGGCGCGCTTCTCCTTCGACACCCTGCGCCGCCGCTCGAACCAGGTCGCGAACTGGCTGCGCGGCCGGGGTGTCGGCGCGGGCGACCGCATCCTGCTGATGCTCGGCAACCAGGTCGAGCTGTGGGAGGTCATGCTCGCCGCGATGAAGCTGCGCGCCGTCGTCATCCCCGCGACCCCGCTGCTCGGCCCCGCCGACCTCACCGACCGGGTCGAGCGCGGCGGCGCCCGGCACGTCGTCGTACGCCCGGAGGACGTCGCCAAGTTCGAGGCGGTGCCGGGCCGCTACTCGCGGATCGTCGTCGGCTCCGCGCGCCCCGCCGAGGGCTGGCTCGCCTACGAGGACGCCGCCGGCGCCGAGGACACGTTCACCCCCGACGGCGAGACCCGCGCCGACGACACCCTCCTGCTGTACTTCACCTCCGGCACGACGGCCCGCCCCAAGCTCGTCGAGCACACCCACGTCTCGTACCCGGTCGGCCATCTCGCGACGATGTACTGGATCGGTCTGCGCCCCGGCGACGTGCACCTGAACATCTCCTCGCCCGGCTGGGCCAAGCACGCCTGGTCGAACTTCTTCGCGCCGTGGAACGCCGAGGCGACCGTCTTCCTGTACAACTACACGCGCTTCGACGCCGGCCGGCTGATGGCGGCGATGGACCGGGCCGCAGTGACCTCGTTCTGCGCGCCGCCCACCGTGTGGCGCATGCTGATCCAGGCCGACCTCGGCCAGCTGCGCACCCCGCCGCGCGAGGTCGTCGCCGCGGGCGAGCCGCTGAACCCCGAGGTCATCGAGCAGGTCAAGCGGGCCTGGAACATCACGATCCGGGACGGCTTCGGCCAGACCGAGACCGCCGTCCAGGTGTCCAACAGCCCCGGCCAGCTCCTCAAGACCGGCTCCATGGGCCGCCCCAGCCCCGGCTACCGGGTCGAGCTGCTCGACCCGGTCACCGGCGCGCCCGGTGCCGACGAGGGAGAGATCAGCCTCGATCTGTCCGACAACCCGGTCGGCCTCATGACGGGCTACCACGGCGACCCGGAGCGCACCGCCGAGGCGATGGCCGGCGGCTACTACCGCACCGGCGACATCGGCTCCCGCGACGCCGACGGCTACCTCACCTATGTGGGCCGCGCCGACGACGTCTTCAAGGCCAGCGACTACAAGATCAGCCCGTTCGAGCTGGAGAGCGCCCTGCTGGAGCACGAGGCGGTCGCCGAGGCGGCCGTCGTGCCCGCCCCCGACCCGCTCCGCCTCGCCGTCCCGAAGGCGTACGTGGTCCTCGCCGAGGGCTACGAGCCGGGCCCGGACACCGCGAAGCTGATCTTCGAGCACTCGCGGGCGGTCCTCGCCCCGTACAAGCGGCTGCGCCGCATCGAGTTCGGCGAACTGCCCAAGACCGTCTCCGGCAAGATCCGCCGGATCGAGCTGCGCGAGGCGACGGCCGCGGGGTCGTCCGCCGAGTACCGCGAGGAGGACTTCAGGTGACCGAGCCGTCCGCACACTCCGCGCACTCCGCGCCCAGCTACGCCCATGGCACCAGCGACATGCCGCTGCTCGGCGACACCATCGGCGCCAACCTCCAGCGTGCCGTCGGCGCCTTCCCGGACCGCGAGGCACTCGTGGACGTGCCGACCGGCCGCCGCTGGACGTACACCGAACTGGGCGCCGACGTGGAGCAGTTGGCCCGCGGGCTGCTCGCCCGCGGCGTCGCCAAGGGCGACCGCGTCGGCATCTGGGCCGTCAACTGCGCCGAGTGGGTCCTCGTCCAGTACGCGACCGCGCGCATCGGCGCGATCATGGTCAACATCAACCCGGCCTACCGCGCACACGAACTCGCCTACGTGCTGCGGCAGTCGGGGATCTCGGTGCTCGTCGCGTCGACCGGGCACAAGGGCACCGACTACCGGGACCTGGTGCGCTCGGTCGCGGACGAGTGCCCGGCGCTGCGCGAGCAGGTCTTCATCGGCGAGCACAGCTGGGACGCGCTGGTCGCGGCGGGCGACACGGTGGACCGGGACCGGCTCGCCGCGCGCGAGGCCGAGCTGTCCTGCGACGACCCGATCAACATCCAGTACACGTCCGGCACGACCGGCTTCCCCAAGGGCGCCACGCTCTCCCACCACAACATCCTGAACAACGGCTTCTGGGTGGGCGAGACGGTCGGCTACACGGAGCAGGACCGGGTGTGCCTGCCGGTGCCCTTCTACCACTGCTTCGGCATGGTCATGGGCAATCTGGGTGCGACCTCGCACGGCGCCTGCATCGTGATCCCCGCCCCGTCCTTCGAACCGGCCGCGACCCTGCGGGCCGTGCAGCAGGAGGCGTGCACGTCGCTGTACGGCGTGCCGACGATGTTCATCGCCGAACTGAACCTGCCGGACTTCGCCGCGTACGACCTGAGCAGCCTGCGCACCGGCATCATGGCGGGCTCCCCGTGCCCGGTCGAGGTGATGAAACGGGTCGTCGCCGAGATGCACATGGCCGAGGTGTCGATCTGCTACGGCATGACGGAGACGTCGCCGGTGTCGCTCCAGACGCGCCGCGACGACAACCTGGAGCGCCGCACCGGCACCGTCGGCCGCGTCCTGCCGCACATCGAGGTCAAGGTCGTCGACCCCGTCACCGGCGTCACCCTGCCCCGCGGCGAGGCGGGCGAGCTGTGCACCCGCGGCTACAGCGTGATGCTCGGCTACTGGGAGGAGCCGGAGAAGACGGCCGAGGCCGTCGACGCGGGCCGGTGGATGCACACCGGCGATCTCGCCGTGCTCCGCGAGGACGGCTACGCGCAGATCGTCGGCCGCATCAAGGACATGATCATCCGCGGCGGCGAGAACATCTACCCGCGCGAGGTCGAGGAGTTCCTCTACGGGCACCCGCGCATCGCCGACGTACAGGTCGTGGGCGTCCCCGACGAGAAGTACGGGGAGGAGGTCCTCGCCTGCGTCATCCTGCGCGACCCGGAGCAGGCGCTGACCCTCGACGAGCTGCGCGCGTACTGCAAGGACCGGCTGGCGCACTACAAGGTGCCGAGCCGGCTGCGGATCCTGGAGTCCTTCCCCATGACGGTCAGCGGCAAGGTCCGCAAGGTCGAACTGCGCGAGGGCTACGGGGAGTAGCGCCCGGGCCAGTCCCCCGGGGCTCGCCCGGATCCGGGCGGCGGGTCCGTCACAGCTCCCGCCGCATGCACACCCGGGGCCAGCGGTCGAGGCCGTGCGCCGCCTCGGCCGCCCGGATCCGGGCGAGGCCCGGGGTCACCTCGTCCTCCGCCAGGACGCGGAAGCCGAGCCGGGCGTAGTACGGGGCGTTCCACTCGACGTCCCGGAACGTGGTGAGG
>NZ_WWIA01000470.1 GCF_009870065.1 Streptomyces sp. SID5785
CTCGGTTACGAGCGCCCCACCCAACTGCGCGGTGAGCGCGCCCGGCTGGTCGGCCTGGTGCTGCCGGAGCTGCAGAACCCGATCTTCCCCGCGTTCGCGGAAGTGATCGGCGGCGCGCTGGCCCAGCAGGGGCTGACCCCGGTGCTGTGCACCCAGACGAAGGGCGGCGTCTCCGAGGCCGACTACGTCGAACTGCTGCTCCAGCAGCAGGTGTCCGGCGTCGTCTTCGCGGGCGGCCTGTACGCCCAGGGCGACGCCGAGCACGACCACTACCGGCGGCTCGCCGAGCGCAAGGTGCCCGTCGTCCTCGTCAACGCGTCCATCGACCGGCTCGGCTTCCCCTGCGTGGCCTGTGACGACGCCGTGGCAGTCGAGCAGGCCTGGCGGCATCTGGCCTCGCTCGGCCACCGACGCATCGGGCTGGTGCTCGGCCCCGAGGACCACGTGCCCTCGCAGCGCAAGCTCGCCGCCGCCCGGTCCGTCGCCGCGGCCGGCGGCGGAGAGCTGCCCGAGGACGCCGTGGAGCGGGCCATGTTCTCGCTCGAGGGCGGGCACGCCGCGGCGGCCCGGCTCGTGGAGCGCGGCATCACCGGCATCATCTGCGCCAGCGACCCGATCGCCCTCGGCGCGGTGCGCGCCGCACGCCGGGCCGGCCGCACGGTACCGGCGGACATCTCCGTGGTGGGGTACGACGACTCGGCGTTCATGAACTGCACGGAGCCGCCGCTCACGACGGTCCGCCAGCCGATCGAGGCCATGGGCCGGGCCGCGGTGGAGCTGCTCATGACCCAGATCCAGGGCGGCACCGTGCCGCCGGGCGAGCTGCTGTTCGAGCCGGAGCTGGTGGTCCGCGGCTCGACCGCCAAGGCGGGCCCGGACGCCGGCTGACCCCGCCGAAGGGCTCCGGGACACCGACTCGCGGACCGCCCCGACCACGCCTGCGCGCGACGGGCGTAGCGGCATCTACGTCGTTCGACGCAGCGTCCGCTCCGGGCCGCACCGCACCGGCATACGCCAGGATCGGCCACCCGTTCGACCTGAACCCACGGGAAAGGCCCCTTGGAGGACTCGGGCATATGTCAGAAGCATGACCGCATCGTGTATGGCCAAATCCCTTACGGGGTACGTCGCCCTGTGCCAGAGTCTTAACCGGTCCTTCCGTCAGCCTCGGCCTCTGCGCCTGCATCGGAGTTCGTCATGTCCCCCCATGTCTTCGCGGACCGCCCCGCCGGCCAGCCGTCGGAGCGTGGCACGGTCGACGCCCTCATCACGCAGACCCGCCGTCTGCTCGGTGACGTCGACGCGGTGCGGCGTGGAGCCGTGGACGACACCGCCGGGCCCGAGGCCCGCTGGCAGCGCGCCCTGTACGAGCTGGCCGTGCACCAACTGAGCGACCTCGACCAGCACTTGGCGCAGCTGCGGGACGGCCCCGCGGGCCGGACCGGCCCCGTCCACCCGCCGGTCGGCGGCCCCGGGTCGCTCCTCAGCCGGGTCGGCAGCGCCGAGTGGGACCTGCTCACCGACGAGGCCAGCTGGTCCGAGGAGCTGTTCCAGATCCTCGGCCGGGACCCGTCCGCGCCCGCTCTCACCCTCGACGAGCTGCCCTCGGTGGTGCACACCGACGACCAGCCGAAGCTGACCTCGATGGTGACCGACTGCCTGATCGACGGGAAGCCGATCGACGGCGAGTTCCGTGTGATGCAGCCGGACGGCACCGTGCGGACGGTGCACATGATGGGCGAGCCCGTGCTCGACGCCGACGGTGCGACGGCCTCCATGTGGGCGGTCGTACGGGACGTCAGTGAACTGCGCCGCAGCCAGCGGACCGTGAGCGAGACCCGTGACTCGCTCCGGCGCCGCCGGTCCGCCGCAGGGACCGGGCACCGGCTCGCGGTCGAGCGGCAGGAGGCGGCGCCGCCCGCGTGGCGCGGCTCCCTGCGGCTCCCGCACACAGCGGCGGACGGCCCCGGCGCACCGGCGGTCGCCGCGCTGAGGCTGTCCGCCGACGACGGACCGGCGCCGGGCGGCGCCTGGTACGACGCCCTCGAACTGCC
>NZ_WWIA01000048.1 GCF_009870065.1 Streptomyces sp. SID5785
GTCGTGGCCAGGGCCGCGATGGCCAGCAGGCTCGACAGCTGCGTCACCGGGCTGCCGGACCAGTCCTCGGCGACGGACTTCGTGAACACCGAGGCCATGCCGAAGGCCCCGCCCGCCGCCACCGCGAGCAGCACCGAGCGGACCACGGGGTGCCGGTGCGCGGCCCGCGCCGAGGTCATCAGGACCAGCACGGCCCCGGCCGTGATCAGACCCACGACGAGACGCTCCGTGCCGTCCAGCGACTGCTCGGACGGCGAGCCGGTCAGCGCGAGGAGCCCCGCGAGGCCCGCCGTCGCCATGATCGCTCCGCGCCAGGCGGTCGCCCCGGCCCGGCGCCGCACCAGCAGCGCCGACATCGGCAGGGCGAGCACGATCGTGAGCGCCCCGAGGGGCTGCACGAGGCTCAGCGGGCCGTACGCGAGCGCGATGACGTGCAGGAGCGCTCCCAGACCGTTCAGACAGCCCGCGCCCCACCAGGCCGGCCTGCGCAGCGGCGCGTACGCCGAGGCGGGCGAGGTCTCCGCGACCCGCTCCTGCACGATCGCCCCGCCCGCGTACGCCACGGCGGAGACGAGCGACAGCAGCACGGACAGCGCCAGGGCACTCATTCGGCGCCCCTGGCGGTGCGGCGCGGCGCGCGATCGGTTCTCATACCCTCCACGATCTCTCGCCCGGGCCGATCTGTCGTCCGACCACAGCAGGCATCGCGTAGTACTGCCGATGGAGTACGCCGCTCTCAGGGTCATCCCCAGGGCGGGTGTCAGGGGTGGAGACCCGTGACGGCGCGGAGGGCCGCGGTCGGCGGTCTTCCGCCCGGGCCCGCGATGGGTGACCATGAGGAGCGATCCGGGCACGACCGGGACGGGCGAGTGGTGACGACCGACGACGGGGGCCGCGCGTGCGAGTGGGACTGCTCACGAGGGAGTACCCGCCGGACGTCTACGGCGGCGCCGGCGTCCACGTCGAGTTCCTGGCGCGCGAGCTGCGCCCGCTCGTCGACCTGGAGGTGCACACCTGGGGCGAGGGCACCTCCGAGGGCGTGCGCCGGCACCGCGCCTGGCCCGCCCTGGACGGTGCCAACGACGCGCTGCGCACCCTCTCCGTGGACCTGTCCATCGCCGCCGCCCTCGAGGGCCGCGAGCTCGTCCACTCGCACACCTGGTACACCGCGCTCGCCGGGCACCTCGCCGCGCTGCACCTCGGCGTCCCGCACGTGATGACCGCGCACTCCCTGGAGCCGCTGCGCCCCTGGAAGGCGGAGCAGCTCGGCGGCGGGTACGCGCTGTCGGCCTGGGCCGAGCGCACCGCCATCGAGGCGGCCGACGGCGTCATCGCGGTCTCCCGCGCCATGCGCGACGACATCCTCGCCTGCTACCCCGCCCTGGAGCCCAAGAAGGTCCGGGTCGTGCACAACGGCATCGACGTCTCCCTGTACCGCGCCGATCCGGGCACCGACGTACTGCACCGCTTCGGGATCGACCCCGGCCGCCCGTACGCCCTGTTCGTCGGGCGGATCACGCGGCAGAAGGGTGTGCCGCACCTGCTGCGCGCCGCCCGCCGGATCGGCCGGGACGTGCAGATCGTCCTGTGCGCCGGGGCGCCGGACACCCCGGAGATCGGCCGGGAGTTCCGCGAGCTGGTCGACGAGCTGAAGCGCACCAGGGACGGCGTGTGCTGGATCCCGTCGATGCTGCCGCGCACCGAGGTCGTCCAACTGCTCACGCACGCCGCGGTGTTCGTCTGCCCGTCCGTGTACGAGCCGCTCGGCATCGTCAACCTGGAGGCGATGGCCTGCGGCACCGCGGTCGTCGCCTCCTGGGTCGGCGGCATCCCCGAGGTCGTCGCGCACGGGGAGACCGGGCTGCTCGTCCCGTACGCGGAGCAGGACCCCGAGGGATTCGAGGCGGGACTCGCGCGCGCGATCGACGAGGTGGTCGGCGATCCCGGTGCGGCCCGCAGGATGGGCGGGGCCGGACGGGAGCGGGCCGCGGCCGAGTTCGGCTGGGGCGCCGTCGCACGGCGCACGGCCGGTCTGTACGAGGAGATCATCGACGGCGCCTGAACGGCAGGAGGCTGGCATGCGCGGTGGACCTTCGGTACTCGGGATCGTCCTGGCGGGAGGAGAGGGCAAGCGGCTGTTACCGCTCACGGCCGACCGCGCGAAACCCGCGGTCACCTTCGGCGGCACGTACCGGCTCGTCGACTTCGTCCTGTCCAACCTGGTGAACGGCGACATCCTGCGCATCTGCGTGCTCACGCAGTACAAGTCCCACTCCCTCGACCGGCACGTGAGCACGACCTGGCGCATGTCCAGTCTGCTCGGCAACTACGTGACACCCGTCCCCGCCCAGCAGCGGCTCGGCCCGCGCTGGTTCTCCGGCAGTGCCGACGCGATCCTGCAGTCCCTCAACCTGGTCCACGACGAACAGCCCGACTACATCGCCGTGTTCGGCGCCGACCACGTCTACCGCATGGATCCGCGCCAGATGCTCGCCCAGCACATCGAGAACGGCGCCGGCGTCACGGTCGCGGGCATCCGCGTCCCGCGCGCCGAGGCCTCCCAGTTCGGCGTCATCACCCCGGCCCGCGACGGCACGCGCGTCGAGTCCTTCCTGGAGAAGCCCGCCGACCCGCCGGCGCTGCCGGGCAGCCCGCACGAGGTGTTCGCCTCCATGGGCAACTACCTCTTCACCACCAAGACCCTCGTCGACGCCCTCCAGCAGGACGCCGAGAACCCGTCCTCCGCGCACGACATGGGCGGCTCGATCCTGCCGCTGCTCACCGAGCGCGGCGTCGCCCAGGTCTACGACTTCGACGGCAACCACGTGCCCGGCGAGACCGAGCGCGACCACGGCTACTGGCGCGACGTCGGCACCCTCGACGCCTACTACGAGGCCCACATGGACCTCATCTCGGACCGGCCCGCGTTCCACCTGGACAACCGGCGCTGGCCCATCTACACGCACCCGGGACAGCTGCCGCCCGCCCGGTTCTGCGCGGGCGGCATCGCGAGCGAGTCCGTCGTCAGCCCCGGCTGCGTCATCCGCGGGCAGGTCACCCGCTCCGTCCTCTCGCCCGGCGTCGTGATCGGCGACGGCGCGGTCGTCCAGGGATCCGTGCTGCACGACAACGTGACGGTGGGCAGGGGAGCGGTGGTGCGCGGAGCCGTCCTCGACAAGAACGTGGAGGTGCCTGCCGGCGCCACCATCGGCGTCAACCCCGGCCGCGACGCCGAGCTCTACACCGTGTCCAGGACCGGCGTGATCGCTCTCGGCAAGGGACAGGCCGTGCACTGATCCCGTGCGGTCGCCCGGGGCCGCACGGGATCAGCGGAACCCGGCTCCTCGCCGGACGGCGAGGAGCCGGCGCTCACAGCACCCGCCGGCGCCGCCCCAGCCAGGTCTGCGCGATCACCACGACCGCCAGGAACGCACCGCTGACCACCTGCTGGTAGGCGGAGTCGAGCGAGCCGATCTGGTTGATCACGTTCTGGATCACCTTCAGCAGCAGCACGCCCACCAGCGATCCGCTGATGAAGCCGAACCCGCCGGTCAGCAGAGTGCCGCCGATGACGACCGCGGAGATCGCCTCCAGCTCCATGCCGGAGCCGAGGATCGTCACGCCCGACACCAGCCAGGCGGCGTTGAGCGCCCCGGCCAGGCCCGCGCACAGACCGGAGACCGTGTAGACCCCGATCTTCGTGCGGGCCACCGGCGCACCCATCAGGGCCGCCGCGTCCTCGTTGCCGCCGACCGCGTACACGTACTGGCCGAAGCGGCTGCGGCGCAGCACCACCGCGCCGGTCACGAACAGCGCCAGCGTGATCCACACCGGGACGCCGATGCCGAGCAGCTTGCCCTGGCCGAGCGTCGCGAAGAACGTGGACTTGTCGACGAGGTACGTCTTCGAGCCCTCGTCCGTGACCGCCAGCAGCAGTCCGCGGGCCCCGAGCATGGCCGCCAGGGTCACGATGAACGGCGCCAGCCGGGAGCGGGCGATCAGCAGCCCGTTGACCAGCCCGATCAGACCGCACACCGCGAGCGGCAGCAGCAGTGCGACGAGCGTGCCGTACTGCGAGCCCCACGCGGCGAGCACCCCGCCCAGCGCGAACAGCGACCCCACCGACAGGTCGATCCCACCGGTCACGATCACGAACGTCATGCCCAGCGCGACCACCGCGAGGAACGCGGAGGACAGCGCCATGTTCTCCAGGTTGTCGCCGGTCAGGAACGTGTCGAACGAGAGCGACGCGGCGATCACGGCGATCACCAGGGTGACCAGCGCGCCGTGCTGCTGGGCCAGCGCGCTCAGCCGCTCCGCGCGCGTCGCGCCCAGCGGCTCCTCGTGCGCGGCTCCCGCCGGCTGCGCCGCCTCGACATCGGTCATCGTCATCGCTTCCCCCGTTCCCTGGCCGCGTAGACGGCGAGCACGATCACCACGGCCTGCGCGATCTGTGTCCACGACGGCGGCAGGTCGTGCTTGATGAGCGTGGCCGTGAGCAGCTGGATGAGCACCGCGCCCGCGACGGTGCCGCCGATGCGCACCCGGCCGCCGTTGAGCGGCGTCCCGCCGACCACCACCGCCGTGATCGCGGACAGCTCCATGAGCGTGCCGAGCGAGGTCGGGTCGCTCGCCGTGAGCCGGGCCGTCGCCAGCACGCCGGCCACCGCCGCGAGCACGCCCGACAGGACGTACACGATGATGAGCACGCGGCGCACCGGCAGTCCGGCCAGCCGGGCCGCCGGGCGGCTGTCGCCGATGGCGAGCAGCTGGCGGCCGAACGTCGTGCGCCGCACCACGAAGGCGACGATCAGCGCGAGCGCCGCCGCGATCAGCACGACGTACGGCACGCCCAGCACGTCGTCGGTGCCCAGCGCCCGCAGGCCCGGGTCCCGCACGTCCTTGAGCTGGGGCAGCAGGACCAGGGCGAGGCCCCGGCCCG
>NZ_WWIA01000471.1 GCF_009870065.1 Streptomyces sp. SID5785
CGCCTCCCCAGCACCCCCGACGCCGTCGTCAGGAGACACCGTGGCCGACACCGAGAACGGGACCGCGACCCCACCGCCCGCCGCCCCTCCGCAGGCCCCCGCGAAGCGGGACCGCACCCACTACCTCTACATCGCCGTCATCGTCGCCGTCCTGCTCGGCATCGCGGTCGGCTTCCTCGCCCCGGACTTCGCCACGGAGCTCAAGCCCATCGGCACGGGCTTCGTCAACCTGATCAAGATGATGATCTCGCCGATCATCTTCTGCACGATCGTCCTCGGCGTCGGCTCCGTACGGAAGGCCGCCAAGATCGGCAAGGTCGGCGGCCTCGCACTCGGCTACTTCATCGCGATGTCCGTCGTCGCCCTCGCCATCGGCCTCGTCGTCGGCAACATCCTCGACCCCGGCTCCGGCATGCACCTCACCGAAGCCACCAAGGACGTCGGCCAGACCGCCGCCAAGGACGCCGCCGAAGGCCCCACCGAATTCGTCCTCGGCATCATCCCGACGACCCTCGTCTCCGCCTTCACCCAGGGCGAGGTCCTCCAGACCCTCCTCGTCGCCCTCCTCGTCGGCTTCGCCCTCCAGGCCATGGGCCGCGCCGGCGAGCCCGTCCTGCGCGGAATCGAGCACATCCAGAAGCTCGTCTTCCGCGTCCTCGGCATGATCATGTGGGCCGCCCCGATCGGCGCCTTCGGCGCGATGGCCGCCGTCATCGGCGAGACCGGCGTCGACGCCCTCAAGGCCCTCGCCACGATCATGATCGGCTTCTACGTCACCTGCGCGCTGTTCGTCGGCATCGTGCTCGCGGCGGTCCTGCGCCTGGCCACCGGCTTCAACATCTTCGCGCTCCTCAAGTACCTGGGCCGCGAGTTCCTGCTGATCCTGTCCACCTCCTCGTCCGAGTCGGCGCTGCCCCGCCTCATCGCGAAGATGGAACACCTCGGCGTCAGCCGCCCCGTCGTCGGCATCACCGTGCCGACCGGCTACTCCTTCAACCTCGACGGCACCATGATCTACCTGACCATGGCGTCCCTCTTCATCGCCGACGCGATGGACCAGCCCATGAGCATCGGCCAGCAGATCGGCCTGCTCCTCTTCATGATGGTCGCCTCGAAGGGCGCCGCCGGTGTCTCCGGCTCCGGCATCGCCGTCCTCGCCTCCGGCCTCCAGTCCCACAAGCCGGGCCTGGTCGACGGGGTCGGCCTCATCATCGGCATCGACCGCTTCATGAGCGAGGCCCGCGCCCTCACCAACTTCGCGGGCAACGCGGTGGCCACCCTGCTCATCGGCACCTGGACCGGCGAGGTCGACCGCGAACGCGTCCAGCGCGTCCTCGCCGGCGACCTCCCCTTCGACGAGCGCACCCTGCTCGACTCCGGCCACGACGACTCCTCCGACGTCCCCACCCCGCGCGACGGCGGCACGGGTGGCACGTCCCTGGAGAAGGAGCCGCTGGGCGCGTAGCGCGGCTGTGCGCACCACGACGGGGCGGTGCTCCGGCGGTCTCCGCCGGAGCACCGCCCCCCGGGTTTGTACGACCGCCGACCGTGGCGTAAGGTCCTTCGAGTTGTCCGGGCCGTCACACGGTTCACGACAGCACCTCAGCCGCCCAGGCGGCACCCCAACACCAGCACGATCCCCTGACGGGATTGATTCGGCGTGCCCGAATTCAATTCGGTCCGGTCGATTAGGAATTGCCCAGCGATTCCGCTAACGTTCGGGACGTCGGAACGGCCCAACAGTCGCGACGACACAGCATTGAACTCCGCTGACGCGGGGCGATCGACCGAAAATCGGGCCCGAAAGGATCTGATAGAGTCGAGATCGCCGGAAAGCCGAAAGGCCGGAAAGCGAAAGCAAAACCAGCAGGACCCCGAGGAAATCGGCCGGTGAAACGGTCTGATAGAGTCGGAAACGCAAGACCGAAGGGAAGCGCCCGGAGGAAAGCCCGAGAG
>NZ_WWIA01000472.1 GCF_009870065.1 Streptomyces sp. SID5785
TGCCGCCTTGCCCACCCGTGCCGCCCCAGGCGGCAGACTGCCCAAGGCGGGGGAGGACCGCCCCGCCAGGGGCGCGAGCAACCACGACGTAGCGGCACTCGGCCACGCAGGAGAAGCCCCGCGGCGCGCAGCCGGACCAGCCACGAGGAAGCCGCACCGGTACACCGACAAGGAGCCCCACATGGACCAGCCGCTCAAGCGCCGCACGGCAATCGTCACGGGCGCGGCCCGCGGCCTGGGCCGAGCCGAGGCCCTCGAACTGGCCCGCCTCGGCGCGAACGTCATCGTCAACGACTTCGGCCAGCCCCGCCGGGACGGCACCGGCGCCGCCGACACCAGCCCCGCCGAACAGGTCGCGGAAGAGATCCGCGCGGCCGGCGGCACCGCCACCCCGCACACCGGCGATGTCGCCGACCACGCCCAGGCCGAAGAGCTCGTCCGGCTCGCCGTCGACACCTACGGACAGCTCGACATCCTCGTCAACAACGCCGGCATCCTGCGCGACCGCATGATCTTCTCGATGACCGAGGACGAGTGGGACTCGGTGATCCGGGTCCACCTCAAGGGCCACTACAACACCACCCACTTCGCGGCCCGCCACTGGCGCGAGCGCGCGAAGTCGACCGGCGCCCCCGCCTACGGCCGCATCGTGAACACCTCCAGCGAGGCCTTCCTCGCCGGTTCGGCCGGCCAGCCCAACTACGCGGCGGCGAAGGGCGGCATCGTGGGCCTGACCACGTCCACCGCCCTGGCCCTGGCCAAGTACGGCGTCACCGCGAACGTCATCTGCCCACGGGCCCGCACCCGGATGACGGAGGACGTCTTCGCCGGGTTCGCCGAACCGGACGAGGGACTCGACCCGCTGGCCCCCGAGCACGTCGCCCCGCTCGTCGGCTACCTCGCCTCGCCCGCCGCGGCGAACGTCAACGGACAGCTCCTCGTCGTGCACGGCGGCATGGTCGCGGTGGTCGACCGCCCGCGGGTGCAGGCGAAGTTCGACTCGGCGCACGCGACGTTCACGTACGACGAACTGGACGCCCTGCTGACCCCGCACTACAAGGACCGCCCCCCGAACGAGACGTTCGCGGCGGCCGAGGTCCTGAGCCTGAAGCGCGACTGACGGAACGGCCGCTGCACGCCGACGGGCCCGGCGACACCGAGATGTCGCCGGGCCCGTCCTCGTCCTGCACGAGCGGAGCGCTACGCCTCGTCGGCGCGCGCCCCCCGGTGGCGCCCGCGCGGCTGCGCGGGCTCACGGCTGTCCGGCCGGTCCGGCGTCGCCGCGACCGCGACAGCGCCCCGGTGCCGGCCCGAGCCGGATCGTTCCTGCTCCGCCGCCGCCTGCACCGCGACGCCCGTACCGTTGCCTTCCGTCATGGGAGAGTTCACCCCGTCACCCCGTATCCCCGTCGTCCTGAACCTTCTCGGACAAGATCTTTCCGCATGGCGCCCGGGCGTGTCTAACCGGCCGCCGTGCGTCCGCCCAGTGGCGCCTTCCCCAGGGGTACGGGGCGTGCCGCCACGGGCGCGCTCGGTGCGGGCTCGACCGGGGCGCGCGGCGCCGGCGGCTCGGGCGCGGCGACCCGGGCGAGTCCGCACGGCACGTCGTCCGTGACGTACGGCAGCGCCAGCACCCCGTCCCGCGACCAGAAGCCCGTACCGGCCAACCACCCTACCGGCGGCGGCAGTTGACTCAACCGCGACTCGCGGGGCCGCCACACGCCGAGCCACGGAACGCCCCCCTCGGGCCCGTCGACGCGCAGCGCCACCGCGCAGCCCTCCGGCAGCAGGGTCTGTCCGGGCTGTATGGCGAACGGCGTCAGCGTGCACCCCCCGAGCCGCAGTGCCTGCGGGAAGCGGATCGGCAGGGTGCTGCCCAACACGCCCCAGCCGAGGCGTGGTTCGCCCGGCGACGCGGCGTCCGAGCGGAGCAGGATCAGCCCGCTGTCGGGGTCCGCGAGCAGCAGCCGGTCCTCGCTCTCCTCGGTGATCTGCAACAGCGGCGACGCCTCGCCGGCCCGGTCCAGGTCCACCACGACGGTCTTCACCGGACCGTCCCCG
>NZ_WWIA01000473.1 GCF_009870065.1 Streptomyces sp. SID5785
GTACGCCTCCGCGTACCCGAACGGCGTCGCGACGGCCGCCGACAGCGTCGGGAGCCTCGCCGCGTACCGCGCCGACCGGCTGATCACCCGGTGCGCCACCTCCGGCAAGCCGATCCTGGTGGCGCACACCGGGCCCGACGACCTGGCCCGGATCGCGCGCGGCCCGGAGGCGGCGCAGCTGCTCGCGGAGGCGGGGGTGCACTCGTATCTCGCGGTGCCGCTGATCGCGCACAACCAGGTGCTCGGTGTGGTGGACCTCGTCCGGGCGCGCACGGCCCTCCCGTTCGACGAGGACGACGCGCTGCTCGCGGGAGAGCTGGCCGCGCGGGCGGCGATCGCCGTCGACAACGCCCGCTGGCACGAGAGCGTGCGGGCCGCCGCCGAGACGCTCCAGCGCAGCCTGCTGCCGGGCCCGCTGCCGCCGCTGCACGGGCTCGACGTGGCCTGCCGCTACCAGCCCGCGCAGTCCTCGGCGCAGGTCGGCGGCGACTGGTACGACGTGATGCCGCTGGACGGCGGCCGCACGGCGCTGGTCGTCGGTGACGTGATGGGGCACGGGATCGACGCCGCGGCGGCGATGGGGCGGCTGCGCACGGCGACGCAGGCGTACGCGGATCTCGCGCTGCACCCGGCGGAGATCCTGCACCGCCTCGACCGCACGGCCGTCGCGCTGGAGACGCACCTCGCGACGTGCGTGTACGCGGTGTACGACCCGGCGCGGCACGTGTGCCGGATCGCGAACGCGGGGCACATGCCGCCGGTCCTGATGCCGCGCGGCGAGCCGCCCCGGCTGCTGCCGCTGCCGTCCGGGGCGCCGCTGGGCGTGGGCGGCGTGCGGTACAGCACGACGGAGATCGCGCTCGCCCCCGGCGACCGGCTCGTCCTGTACACGGACGGCCTGGTGGAGACGCGGGGCGATCCGATCGACGACCGGCTGGACGCGCTGCTGCGGCTGCTGCGGGGGGCCACGGGCTCGCTGGAGGACGTCTGTACCCGGCTGCTCGACGGGCTGAGCGGCCCGGCGGTGACGGACGACGTGGCGATCCTGATCGCCGAGGTGCCGGGCGGCGGCCCGTCCGCTCCGGTCCGCTGAGCCAGGACGCGGGTTCGAGAGTTCGTCGGAGGGTGTGAACCGGGCGGCCGCGGCGCTACCGAGAGCGCACACGGCGCGTTGGGGTTGCCGTGGCAGCAAGTGCAGTGACGGTTCTGCACCCGGGCTGCCGCGCTCTGCACGGCACCGGGACCGCCCCGGACGTCATCAGCTGATCGGGGAGTTCGACGTGAGGCCACGCACCGGCGGCTCGACGTCGAGACAGGCGCCGGACGACCGCGATCCCGGCGGGCTCATCGGCCGCTCCCACGAGAGCGCGGCCCTGCGCCATCTGCTCGGCGCCCACCGCCTGGTCACCGTCAGCGGCGGCGCCGGCATCGGCAAGAGCCGGCTCGTCGACGGCACGCTCACCGGCTGGAACGCCGCGCCCTGGCGCCACGTCGTGCGGGTCCGCTGGGACGCCGAGGCGGAGCACCCCGGCTCGCTGGCCGCCGCGCTCGCCGAGGCGCACGGCGCGCGCCCCGACGCGGACCGCACGCCCGCGGAGCTCGCCGCGCTCTGGGCCGGCGAGCGCACGCTGCTGGTCCTCGACGACGTCGACCCGGTCCAGGCCGAAT
>NZ_WWIA01000474.1 GCF_009870065.1 Streptomyces sp. SID5785
GACGGCGACGCACGTGCCGACCGGTTCGTTCCCGTCCCGCCTGAACCTCACCCTGCCGCCGCTCGCCACGCTGTGGCTGCGGCCGGAGTGAGTCAGGTGTGACCCAGCGAGCCGCGCGGACCGTGCGTCCAGAGCCGGGGCCGCTGGTCGTCGCTCCGTTTGGTGGGCGCCGGATGGAGCTCGTACGGCATGAGGCGCTCGCTCTCGTTCCTGGCCAGGGGGACCACGTCCGGTTCGCGCATCTCCCGGATCTCGTGGACCGCGCCGGTCTTCGGCAGGTGGGGCTGCTCGTCGGGCCTGGGCCGGCGCGACTCCCGCTGGAGCACCCTCATCCCGACCCGGACGGCGAGGATCAGGAATCCCGCGATGAAGAGGCCTCCGATGAAGGCCCCGAAGGCGGAGAGGAAGGAGTTCGCCATGGCCACTTCGACGTATGTCGCGTTCATGGCCTCCGGGTACCCCGGGCCGCACACTTCTCACGGCGCCGGAACCCCGGAACCGGGGCCGCATGGCACATGACCCGGGTCAGCCCACCCGCAGCAGCGCCTCCTGGGCGACGGAGGCCACCAACTCACCCGCGCGGTTCCAGAACTCCCCGTGCGCGAGGGTGCGCCCGTCCCCGGCGATCGTGCTGCGGCAGGCGTAGAGCAGCCAGTCGTCGCAGCGGGCGGGGCGGTGGAACCACATCGCGTGGTCGAGGGAGGCGAGGGCGACCCGGGCCGGTCGCGGTTCGCCGTAGGGCACGAGGGCCGTCGGGGCGAGCGGTGCGTCGGACACGTAGGCGAGGACGGCGCTGTGCAGCGCCGGGTCGTCGGGCAGGGCGCCCACGGTGCGTATCCAGGCGTACCGGTCGATGGGCCCGCTGCCGGAGTGCGGGGCGGCGCGCGGCACCTCCCGGTACTCCAGGGAGGTGCGCAGCGGGTGGTCGGTGGGGCGGAACGCCCAGCCGTCGTCGAGCGCGTCGGGGCCGGGCACGTCGGGCATGCCGGGCTGGCGCCAACCGCCGTCCGGTTGCGGCCGTTTGAAGGACACGCTCATCGTGAGTGCCTCCTTGCCGCCCTGTCGCGCGGTGACCTGCCGCATCGAGTAGCCGGTCCCGTCGCGCACGTGGTCGACGGCGTAGCGGGCCGGGCGGGTGGGCGCGAGCGGGCGCAGGAAGTAGGCGTGCAGGGAGTGCACCCGGCGCTCGTCCGGGTCGACGGTGTGCTGGGCGGCGGCGAGCGCCTGGGCCAGGGCCGCCCCGCCGTAGCCGCGCTCGCGGGCGCGGCCGGGGTGGCAGTACCCCTCGAAGAGCGTGGCGTCCCGCGGACCGTCGGCCACGGGCCGGACGCCGACGTGCTCCCCCTTGCCCAGGGCGCCGAGCGCGCGCGGCGGCAGAGCGTCGTCGGGCCGGTCGTCGGGCCGGGAGGAGCGGTGCGGAGCGTGACGGAACATTCGTCGAGACTCGGGCCTGCGTGCCGTCGTGTCCAGCCCGTCCGTCCGCATCGTGATCGACCCGGTGAAGCCGTCGGCGTGATC
>NZ_WWIA01000475.1 GCF_009870065.1 Streptomyces sp. SID5785
TCCCGCTGATCACAGTTACGCCCCGGACTTCCTGACACCGGTGCCCCGCCACGGCGAATCGCCCGCAGAGGTGGCAGCCCGCATCGCGGCGACGCCCGCCGAAGAGGTCGACTACCAGCTCGACATCGCGATCCGCGGCCGGCACGTGTGGCCCCACGTCCGTGAACTGCACGGGAGCACGGCGGAGTACGAGCGCTGGCGCAGGCCGATGCCGTCCGCGCTCGAGGCCGTGGCGCGCGACGGTGGCGCCGCCGTCGCGGCCGCTGCCGCCACGGCGATGCTGACCCTGTTCGAGTCCGTGGTGGCGCCCGAATGGCCGACGATCCGGGCGATCCTGGATGCGGACATCGGCAACCGTGCGGACCGCATGGCGGCGCACGGCGCCGCTGCGGTGCTCGACGATCTCGGTGAGCAACTGCAGTGGACAGGCACTGAACTCGTACTGGAACGCGCCTACTCCGGAGTGATCGACTGGGCTGACGACGGCGTGCTCTTCGTACCGGCCACGACACACGTCGGCCCCGTGCTGTTCGCAGCCGAACGCCCGCATCCGCCGGTACTCATCTACCGTGCGCGCGGCATCGGCGCGCTCGGGCGGCGCCCGGCGGCCGAGGCGGAGCCGGCACTGGCCGGGCTGGTGGGCATGACCAGAGCCGCCCTGCTGACGTCGCTCGACGCGCCCGCGTCCACAGCGGAGTTGAGCCGGCGCACCGGCTGGAGCAGTGCGACCGTGTCGTACCACCTCGGCATCCTGCTGCGGGCCGGACTGGTCGACCGGTCCCGCCGCGGTCGCGTCGTCCGCTACGCGAGGACGACACTCGGCACGGCACTGGTGTCCTCATCGGGCCCGGAGCAGGCGCCCGCGCGGCCGCGCTGACCGTGACCGGTGCGCTGCCGGGTGCATGATCCGGCCAAGGCCCCGGCAGACCGGTCATGGGCGGTCCGGTCCTGGACGGAGCACTCTCCGTAAGCGATCGAAACGCTCAATCAGGTCGCACATATTGAGTGTTGCGAACGAACGCCCTACAACGGTGAGCGCATGCCGAGAAGTCGAGAAGCCGAGAAGCTCAGGACCTCCGAGCGAAGAGGTGGCCCCATGCATCGACGCACCCTGTACGCGTGGACGGTGACGGCGTCCACGGCGGCAGCTGTGACCGCCCTGACGGTGGCGCCCGCGCAGGCCGCCGTGATCTGGGACGCGGATGCCGCCCAGGGCGTGGGCGTCTTCGTCACGACGTTGTGCGACAGTCCGGCCAGTGTCACCACGGGGAACTGGAACGACGGGCACGGCTCGTTCTTCAAGTTCAACAAGCCGATAGGCGTGGCGCGTTGTGAGGCCCACAGCGTGCGTACCTCGGCGGGGGAGTACACCTTCCGGGACAACAGCACCTACTGGTTCGGCTGGGACTCGATGACCAAGACCGGAAACGCGCAGACGGTGTTCCAGTGGAAGTCGAACGGCACGAACGACCAGAACAGTCAGAACTACCCGGTGCTCATGAAGGTCGAGGACGGCCGGCTGAAGGCCTGGTACGTGGAGCCCGGCGAGAACTGGGTCTCGATCGGCACGACCCCGTGGACCGCGGGGGAGTGGCACTCGATCCAGCTGGGCATCACCACCGACTCGGCCGGTGCGGGCACGCTGTCCGTCTACAAGGACGGCACCGAGTTCGCGTCCCGCACCGGCGCCCGCACCTGGGACGACCTCGGCAACAAGCCGCGCTGGGGCACGTACTTCGGCACGGACACCAGCACGGCCTCCATCAACTGGGTCGCCGGGCTGGCCATGGGGACGTCCCGCGCCGACGTCGACTGACGCCGGGCCGCTCCGCGGCGGGCTGTGCGCACCCGGCTGGACCGCCAGCGGTCAGGCCTCCTTGCCCTCTCCAGCAGATCCGTGGCCCAGCACGGGTGCGGCCGTCGGCACGAATCGGCTCAACCGGTAGGTGGTCGGGTGCGCCAGGCGCCCGCACAGCGTCTCGATGCGGAGGGTCGCCGCGTCGGCTCCCGACTGCCGGAGGAGGTGCAGCCGTCTGCGCATCTCTGCATGATCCTGCGTCTCCAGGACCACTTCCCACCGGCCCGTGCCGGGCGCCGTGCGTCCGGCCTGCCGCTGCCTGTCGGCTTCCTGCCGCCGTCTTCGTCTGGCTTGTCCCGGCACCGGCCCAGCATCACCGGCCGGCACCAGGATGGCAAGGCAACCCGGAGTCCGGATTCGCCCGCCACCTGGGGCGCACAGTCGCGTCGGCCCGACCTTCGTGCCCCGGCGAGGCTGTGCGGCAGGCGAAAGCGACCAGGGCGCGTATCGAGTCGTGATCACCAGAGACATCGGTTCGAACTGCAGCCGGTGCACGGCCGAGGAACGGTGTTGCCCTCGCCCGCAGTGATCACTAAAGTCGGCCGCGTGACTGCCGGGTCGGCCTTGAGCCATGCACGAGAGAGTTTCCCGGCCTCGGCGTGAGCCCGGGGCGGGCCAGGGGCCCGCCGCCTTCTCCGCGTCTTTGCTCCCGGCGCCTGCATACGGCGCCTTTCCGACGGACCCCAAGACCGGAGTCAGACCACTGATGTCCTACGACCAGCCGTACCCACATGCCGCTGTCCAGCTGAACCACACGGCTGTCTACGCGAGCGACCGCTACCTGTCCGCCGAGTTCATCGCCGCGATCCTGGGCCTGAAGGTCAGCGCACCGTTCGGGCCGTTCCTGCCGGTTGACCTCGGCAACGGCGTGACGCTCGACTACCTCGAGAAGAGGGACGAGCCGATCCAGTCGCAGCACTACGCCTTCCTCGTGCCTGACGAGCAGTTCGACGCCGTGATCGCCCGTCTGGAGGTGGTCGGGGTCACCTACTATGCGGACCCCGGCCACACCGACTCCGGCCGGGTCAACGATCTGTTCGGTGGTCGCGGCGCCTACTTCGACGACCCGGACGGTCACAATATGGAGGTCATGACTCGGCCTTACGCCCGTCCCTAGAGCACGACGGGTCCGTGATCAGGGGGCGCCTCGGGTCCTTGTAGGGGCCGGCGTCGTGGCCGACGCCCACGGACCCGGATCTTCTTCATTACTGGGAGGGCCACGCCCACAGCCTGATCACGACTCGATACGCGCCCTAACGCTGGGCCAGTACGGCGACGACGGCGGCGACGACGCCCACGACCGCACCGAGCAGGGCGAGACAGCCCACCGCGGAGAGGCCCGCGTCGCCGCCCGTGCGCTGCCGCGACCTGTCGCCCTCGGCGGCGTACACGTCCTGGACGGTGATGCTTCCGTTCCTGCCGCTGCCTTTGATCTGCCGGAGATCGATGTGTTTCTCCGCGGCCCGAGCACGCGCGGCGTCGGTGACGTGCGGCGGCGCGAACTTCCGCTGGGTCGCCCGGTCCACAGCGGTCGCCGCGTGTCGGGTGGCTGGTGCGTCGAGCAACCGGAGGGCCTCGTCGGCGGTGGGCCGGTGGCGAGGCTCCTTGTCCAGGAGCGCGGTGATCACACCGGTGAGCTCTCCCGCGTTGCGCGGAACGGGCGGTGTCTCACGCAGCAGGGCGGCGAGCGTCGCGCCGGCGTCGCCCCGCAGGAACGGCGACACGCCCTCAGTGGCCTGATAGAGCGTCACCCCCAGCGAGAACAGATCGCCGGCGGGCAGGTCCTGGCCGCTGAACCGCTCTGGTGCCATGTACTCCAGTGAGCCGATCACCGCCCCGCTGCCGGTCAACGACGTGTCCGTGGCGTGCTGGGCGATCCCGAAATCCGTGAGCAGGCAGTCGCCGTCCGCGGTCATCATCACATTCGCCGGCTTGACGTCACGGTGGACGATCCCGGCGCCGTGGGCAGCCGCGAGAGCGCCGAGCAGGCACCGGGCGGCACGCATCGCCTGACCGGCGGGCAGCACGCCGCGGGCGCTGATGTGCTGCTCCAGGGAACGACCGTCGACAAGACGCATCACCATCCAGGGCCGGTCCTCCTCGATCACCATGTCGTGCACGGCGACGATGTGCGGCCGGTCGCGCAGAGCGGCGGCATGGCGCGCCTCTCGGCGTGCCCTGGTCAGCCGGGCGGCATGCTCCTCAGGCGACGTGGCGGGCGGCAGGTAGACCTCCTTGACGGCGACCGCCAGTTCCAGCCGGAGATCATGGGCCTTCCACACGACGCCGAAACCGCCCCGGGCCAGCGCGACCTCGAGTCGGTACCGCCCGCCGATCACTGTGCCGGGCCGCGTCTCCCGCACCCCCATCACCCACCCGTTCCCGTGCCGACCGTCGCTCTCATTGGTAAGTTCCGCTTTCCAAACGGGAATTGTAGGCCGCGGTGCCTTCAGAGGCCGAGCCCCGACCGCGCATCGCGTGGGTTCGGACGAAGCCGGAAAGCGGATGTGTCAGTGCCCGGACCTAGGATGCGGAGCATGACGCGGTACATGGACGAAGACCTGCACGGCGCGGAGTTCCGCGAATGCGACCTGACCGGGGCGCGCCTCATCGGCGTCGTCATGCAGGACGCCGTGATCGACGGACTCGTGACCAACCTGACGGTCAACGGAGTCGAGGTCACCCAGTACGTCGAAGCGGAGCTCGACCGGCGTCACCCGGTACGCGTACTGCTGCGCTCCGAGGATCCCGCCGACCTGCGCGAGGCGGCACGCGCTCTCCACGCCGCCTGGGCGGCCACCCTCGACAGAATCCGCCGCACGCCCGGCATCGAGCGCCGCAGTGTGAACGACGAGTGGTCCGCGGTCCAGACGCTGCGCCATCTGGTCTTCGTCCACGACTCCTGGTTCCGCCGCTGCTGCCTGGGCTCCACGGACCTGTTCACCCCCCTGGGTATCGGGACGACCATGGAGCCCTACCGCGAAGCCCATGGACTCGACCTCTCGCTCGACCCGTCCCTCGACGAGATCGTGAGCGTGCGCCACGCGCAGACCGCCGAGCTCGAGGCCTGGCTCGACCAGGTCACCGTGGACCGGCTCGCCGCGCCGGCACCCGTGCCCGACGACGATGTCTGGCCGCCCTACGCCCGGGGCCGCTCCGTGCGGCAGTGCCTCGGCACCGTGCTCACCGAGACCTTCGAGCACCACACCTTCTGTGTCCGCGACCTCGACCTGATCGAGGCCCGCGACGCCGGCTAGGACCGGAATCGACGGCTCCGGGGCCGAGGCGACGGCCCGGACGCACAGCCGCCCGGAGCACCCCGCATGGAGCACCCCGCCCGGCGGTGCCGGCAGGCGAGTCCCGGGACACGTTCCTAGAGTCGGGATCATGGCCATCACCGGTTCGAGCGAGTCCCCCGCCATGACGCCGCCGCAGAGCGCGACTGCCCGGCGGTGGACACACCACGTACCCAGGGCTCTCTCCGCTGCCTTCGCCGCACTGGCCGTCTACTGTGCGCTGATCGCGGTCATCGCGCCGCTGCGCCGCCTTCTGCGCCCGGTGACGCGCTTCCTGGACGCCCTCACCGTGCCGGTCAGCGCGAACCTCGCCTATGCCGCCTTCCTGCTCCTGCTCGCCGGCGCGGCCGCGTCCCGCAAGAAGGTCGCCTGGTGGCTGGTCGTGGTCTACCTCGGGCTGCTGATCGCGGTGGACGCGATCGGTGTCGGCGTCGGCCTGTACGCCGATGCGCTGCCCTCCCTGATCGTCTGCGCGATCGTGGTCGTGGTTCTGCTCGCGGCACGCCGTGAGTTCTACGCGGCCACGCGCCACGGGTCGCTGCGCCGGGCCCTGACCGCTCTTCTGCTCGGCCTGGCGGTCTCGATCCTGGTCGGCTGGGGACTGGTGGCGCTCTTCCCCGGCAGCCTGCGATCCGGCCAGCATCTGCTGTGGGCCAGCGACAAGGTCTGCGGTGGCCTCGTGGCGGCCGCCTCGTACGACGGTGCCCCGCCTCGCTCGTTGTCCTTCCTGCTCGGCCTGTTCGGCGCACTCGCGCTGCTGAACGCCTGTGCCACCCTCTTCCGGTCGCAGCGCATGGAAGCCGCCCTGCACGGGGACGAGGAACCCCGCATCCGCGCCCTGCTCGGCGCGTACGGGTCCCAGGACTCGCTCGGCTACTTCGCCACCCGGCGCGACAAGGCCGTCGTCTTCTCGCCGAGCGGCAAGGCGGCGGTCACCTACCGCGTCGAAGCCGGTGTGTGCCTGGGCAGCGGCGACCCGGTCGGTGACCCCGAGGCCTGGCCGCACGCCATCGCGGCCTGGCTCGACATCGCCCGACGCCACGCCTGGTCTCCGGCCGTCATGGGCGCCTCCGAGGAAGGGGCCACCGCGTTCTCCCGCGCCGGGCTCGGCGCGCTGCAGCTCGGGGACGAGGCCGTCCTGCACGTCGCCGACTTCGACCTGGACGGCCGGGACATGCGGGTGGCGCGCCAGGCTGTCGGACGCGTGCGACGCACGGGCGCGACCTGTCGCGTCCGCCGTCACGCGAGCCTGACCGAGCAGGAGATGGAGGCGATCGTCGACAGGGCGGACGCCTGGCGCGACACCGAGACCGAGCGCGGCTTCTCCATGGCGCTGGACCGGCTCGGCGACCCTCAGGACGGTGACTGTCTCCTCGTCGAGGCGCTCGGCGCGGACGGCGAGCTCCTGGCGCTGCTCTCGTTCGTCCCGTGGGGCAGGGACGGCGTCTCCCTGGACGTCATGCGCCGCGACCGGAGGGCGCCGAACGGCGTCATGGAGTTCATGGTCGCCGAGCTGTGCGACGTGGCGGGTCGGTACGGGATCCGCCGGATCTCACTGAACTTCGCGGTCTTCCGGTCCGTCTTCGAGGAGGGCGCCCGCATCGGCGCGGGGCCCGTCCTGCGGCTGTGGCGCCGCCTGCTGCTGTTCCTGTCGCGCTGGTGGCAGCTGGAGGCCCTGTACCGGTCCAACGCCAAGTACCGGCCCGCGTGGCAACCACGGTTCATCTGCTACGCGGATGCCGGCTCGCTCGCCCGGATCAGTCTGGCCTCGGGCATCGCCGAAGGGTTCGTCTCCGTCCCCTCGCTGCGGCGGCTGTGGGGCAAGGGGCACCGCCCCGCCGCGGTCACCACGCCCGCCACCACCCAGGGGCTGCCGCCCATCGAGGAACTCGGTCTGCCGTCGCCGGACGCCAGCCCCGAGCGGCAGCTGCCCGACCAGGTGCGCGTGCGCCACCGCAAGCTCGAAGCCCTCCAGGCCGCAGGCGTCGACGCCTATCCGGTGGGCCTGCCCGCGCGCACCCACGCCCTCGGCGACATCACCGACGCGACGAAGGGCGACCAGGTCACGGTCGCGGGCCGGCTCATGCTCGTACGGGACTTCGGCGGCATCGTCTTCGCGCTCCTGCGTGACTGGTCGGGCGACCGGCAGATCGCCCTCGCCCGGGACACGGCGGGGCAGGACACCGTCGCGGCGTTCGCCCGGGGGACGGACATCGGCGACCACATCACTGCCTCCGGGCAGGTCGGTGCCAGCGACAGCGGCGAGCTCACCGTCTTCGTCACCGCATGGCACCTCGCCGCGAAGTGCCTGCGCCCGCTCCCGGACAAGCGCCGCGGCCTGGCCGACCCCGAGACCAGGGTCCGCCGGAGGTACGTCGACCTGATCGCCAGCCGCGAGGCCCGCGACGTGGTCAGGGCCCGTTCCACGGCCGTGCAGGCGCTGCGGCAGGGACTTCTCTCGCGTGGCTACCTCGAGGTCGAGACCCCGATGCTCCAGCAGATCCACGGCGGTGCCAACGCCCGCCCCTTCACCACCCACATCAACGCCTACGACCTCGACCTCTACCTGCGCATCGCCCCCGAGCTGTACCTGAAGCGGCTGTGCGTCGGCGGCATGGAGAAGGTCTTCGAGATGGGCCGTACGTTCCGCAACGAAGGCGTCTCCTACAAGCACAACCCCGAGTTCACGATGCTGGAGGCGTACCAGGCCTTCGCCGACTACGACGTCATGCTGGACCTGACGCGCGAACTCATCCAGGACGCGGCCGTCGCGGCCTGCGGGGAGCCCGTGGCGTACAAGGACGGCGTCGCCCACGACATCTCGGGGCCGTGGCCGGTCAAGACCGTCTACGGTGCGCTCTCCGAGGCGCTCGGAGAGGAGGTCGACGCCGACACCGCACTCGGGCGGCTGCTGCAGCTGTGCGAGCGGGCGCAGGTCCCCTGCACACCCGACAGCGGTCGGGGCGACGTCGTCCTGGAGATGTACGAGCGGCTGGTCGAGGAGAAGACGCAACTGCCCACGTTCTACAAGGACTTCCCCACTGACGTCTCGCCGCTCACCCGCCAGCACCGCGCCGATCCGCGGCTCGCCGAGCGCTGGGACCTGGTGGCCTTCGGTACCGAACTCGGCACCGCCTACAGCGAGCTCACCGACCCCGTCGAACAGCGCCGGCGGCTCACCGCCCAGTCCCTTCTGGCGGCGGGCGGCGACCCGGAGGCCATGGAACTCGACGAGGACTTCCTCGACGCCCTCGAGTACGCGATGCCGCCCACCGGCGGGCTCGGCATCGGCGTCGACCGCCTGGTCATGTTCCTCACGGGCCGCACGATCCGGGAGACCCTGCCCTTCCCCTTGGTCCGACGCCGCTGACCGGGGACCGACGGTCCGGCGGAGCCTCCCTCGCGCCCGGTGATCAGTACCGCTGTCCTCGTCGCCCGGCGAGGGTGTCCAGGACGTCCGCGACCGGGGTGGGATCCAGCGGGCCGACGTGTGACGCCGTGGGGAAGTCGTGCACGCGGAACCTGTTGCCAGGGGTGGCCGCGTCGGCCTCCGCGATCATCCGGTCCTGGAGCGCGGTGGCGATCGTACGGTCCCTGCCGAAACGCAGGTACGTGCGAGGAAGGCGTCCCCAGGCGTCGGCCCGGCCGACGGCGCGGCCCGCATAGGCCGTGACGGGTTCATCGGTCTGCAAGCCGGCCAGGATCCGGCGGAAGTCGGCGTCGGGGTAGTCCGCGCAGATCATCTCCTTCAGGAGGGCCAGCTCACCGCTGACACCCGTACGGAAGTTCAGCCGCAACACGCCGAGCCGGTCCGGGTCACCCACCGTCAGCTCCACCGGACTGACGGCGTTCGCGTTCTCGGGTGCCGCCGTGCAGGCGTCGGCAGTAGGCAGGACGCGGCTGGGACAGAACGCCGCCATGTAGCAGATGTGCTGCAACAGATGCGGGACGGCGTCGCCGACACGGCTGACCGACACGCCGCCGAGGCTGTGCCCGACCAGGACCACCGGCCCGTTCCGCGCGGCCTGCCGGACGATGCCCGCGACACGCGCCTCGTAGTCGTCAAGGCCGAGTCCCTTCAGTGGGGAAGGCTCCTCCGCCATCGCCGCCAGGTCCTGCCGCTGGTACGCCTCCGGGACGAAGGCCTCCGCGCCGTGCCGCGGCTGGTCCACCATGACGACGCGGTGGCCGCGCAACGCCAGTTCCCGGGCGATCGGCGTCCAGAACGCACCGGCGCTGTGCGTTCCGTGCACCAGCACGTAGGTCGTGAGCTCGCGCCGCGCGGCCGCCGCGGCCGGTGAGGCGCCGAGCCCGGTGGCCAGTGCCGCGCCCCCTGCGGTCAGCCCCAGCCGCCGCAGTGCCGACCGCCGGGTGACGCCGCTGCGTTCCTCGTTCGTGTTCTTCATCATGAACACAACGCTATGAAGGGCCAGTTCGGCCCACCAGCGGTCCAGCACCCCCGGTGGGGTGGACCCAGAACCACCCTGCCGAGGGGTGCACCGGGCCCGGCTCTGCGGCCCGGACGCGTGCCACGCATGGGTGTACTCGACATGCGTTCGGCTCATCGCTCGGGTTGCCTGGCGGGAAGCGCGAGCGGGACCGCTCGCCGAACCTGGGAGGACTCATGCGTCTGGCGCGGATGGTTGCCGGTGCCGCTCTCACGGCTGCTGCCCTGTCCGTATCACCCGCTGCGGCCTGGGCCGGTGACATCGACCGTGGTGTCGAGCTGACTCCGTCCTCGACCCGTGCGGGCGGTTCTGTGTGGGTCGCCACCCGCGCGTGCGGGGACGACGCCTCCGCCACGGGAGCGACGAACGCGTCACCGGGGCAGAGCGTCAGCTTCCGTCTCGGTCCTGCGGCCGACACTCCGGCACTTCAGGGGGAGTTCACCGTGCCCTCCGGCACGGGTGCGGGCACGTATGACGT